>CAYVQS010000019.1:2881-13136 GCA_964453195.1 Microcaldota archaeon
AGGTCGCCTGCGAGGCCGTTTTCCTTGCGGGGCACTAGGCGCGTCAATAAGTAGGCGTGGACTTCGAGGGGGTTGGAGGTCTTGACTTTTGCGCCGACTATTTCCAGCAGGTCGTTGCGTTCGAGCTGTTTTTCCGCCAGGTCGACGTCGCGGTTCCAGAGCACAAGCGTGGCTTCGCCGGTCTGGTCGCGTATGGCGACGTTGCACACCTTGCCTTTCCGCCCTTCGCGCTCGAACTTCTTGGCGGAGAACACGTTCCATACGCGGGCAAAGAGGCTTGCGGCGGCGCCGGGGGCGAGTTCCTGCGCCTGTTTTATCGTGGAGTAGAAGACGACGGGCTCTTCTTCGGGGAGCGAGGCGCCGGCTTCGCGGGCGACCATCCTGAGGGCGGCGTCGTCGGTGAGCAGGCCGCCGAATTTTTTCTTCTTCTGTTCGGCGAGGCCGCGGACCTGGCCTTCGCCGAGGCCGGTGGCTTCGCAGGCCTTTTTCAGCAGTTCCTGGTAGTCCATCGGACTATGCTTTAGCGCGCCAAGGGTAAAAAAACGGACTGGCGGGGTTCGGCTTGTTTTAAGCGGGGGGGCGTGCGCAGAAAAACAAGGTTAAATAACAATTGCCGGCAAAATAAGTCCGGGTTTTGCTTTCAAAAGGTGTTTATTGAAATGAACGTCTGCGTCAAGGGAAAGGTCGAAAAGTATTATGCCGACAAGATGGAGAAGCAGGGCGCCATGCTCTTCTCGCTCATCGACCCGGACAAGACCTATTTGGAGAAGGGGGTCGCGGTAGCCAAGGCCAGCGCGGAGAACGGCGCCGACGTCATCCTCATCGGCGGCTCCATCGGCGCCCAGGGCGCGACGCTGGACGACACGACCAAGATGATCAAGGAGGAAGTCGACGTCCCCGTGGTCCTGTTCCCCGGCAACATCAGCGGACTTTCGCCGTACGCCGACGCGGTGTATTTCATGTACATGCTCAACTCGCGCGACGTCTACTGGCTTTCCACGGCCCAGATACAGGCGGCTCCGGTGATTGCCAAGATGCGCCTCGAGGCCATTCCCACTTCATACGTGCGCGAAGTCAGCAAGGCGTGCAACAACGAACTGTTCTATTTCTATGCCGGCGGAGTGCGGAACCCGGACCAGGCGGCGCAGATAATCGCCAACGGCGCGCACGGCATCCAGGTCGGAACCGCTTTCGAGGAAGGCAAGATTTCCGAGAAAATCAGCCAGATGGCCGAGGCCATCCGCAAAGAAGGCAAGAAGCGCGTCTAGGTCGTTGCGGCCTCGTGTTTTTGCAGGTAGTATTTAAGGCACGTCGCTTGGCCCAGCGTCGTAGTTGCGGCGTGTAAATAGAGGTGCGCCGCGTAGCTTCCGCCTAAAGCCACGCCTTTTTTTGCAAGCGCGCCGCGGCACTTTCCCATGAGCTGCTCGTCCCCTATTTTTTCAAGCGCGGTCCGTGCAATGATGTTTGCGCTCTGTTTTACGGTCAGGTGCTTTTCCACCGCATCGAAAAGGGCCAGCGATTCTTCCCGTCCGTTTTCTTCCACGAATTCGGCGATGGGCTCGCGCCAGCTCCTTGGCTCTTGGGAAATTTTTTCTATCAGCCGCGCGATTTTTTCGCGCTTTTCAGCGTTCGGGACCGCCGCAACCAGGGCCTCGTGCATCCGGTAAATGGCTACTGCCCGGTTGTGGCGCACGTTTTCCAGACGGACGCCCTTTCCTGGCCAGTCCTTGAAGTCTTTTTTTCCGGAACGCACGTTGTCTAGCAAATAGCCTACGAACGAGCCGAAGCCGTCCGCGCTGAACGGGTACTGGACTCCTCGATCGGCCTGTTCCCGGCTCCAAGATTCTATGGCACGGCTCAGCGGCTCGGCGTTCCCTCTGTTGAGTTCCCGGGCCACGCCAGGGCGTTCATTCAGAAAAGCAGACAAATCCCTCATTCGTTCGGCGGGCATAGATAGACTTAATGAAAAAACTCGTATTTTAACCGCGTTTTAGGCGAAAAACAGCAGGAACACGACTGCCGCCACGGCGAGGATTCCCAGCGCGATTATCATCCACAGGAATTTTCTGAACAGCCAGACCAGGAACACCATTCCCAGCACGATTGCGCCGAGGACAAAAAGCGCGGTGCCCGGGCCGCCGGTTTTCGCGCCGAACGCTTCGCCGATTTCTGCCAGGCTCTTTTTTTCGCAGGCGACGCCGTCGCACGCCGGAAGATTGCCCTGGACTATGGTCAAGGCCTTTTTAGAGCCTATGGCGATTGCCCCCGATTCGTCGAACGCGGCTATTTTCCCATAATGGGACCGGACGTTCACGTTGCCTTCCCCGTCGAGGGAGACTTCAAAGTCGGCGCCGTCTTCCAGGCCGACCACGTAGATTGTTTTCGACGGAAGCGCGGCGGAAAGCACGAGCGGGTTCTTCACCGACGTTCCGTTGGCCCTGGCGCCGCCCGAAGGCAGGGATGCAAGACGCGCCGCGCCGTCGAAAAACGCGGCCTTCCTTTCCATTCCCTTGATGAAGTCTCCGCCGCCGTTGATTGTCCCCCTTATCGACGCGTGCTCGCTTGATGCCAGGATTATCTGCATCGCCTTTGCGCCGGGAAAGAACTTGAAGGTAGTGCCCGGGTTTATGAAGACGTAGGCGGGGAAGAGCCCGTTTGGCGTCTTGATTTTGACGCGTATGTTCCCGTTTTTCCCGCAGGCAATCGTGGCGTCGGGCCCGATTTCGTCCCCAAGCGCGGGGTTGAGGATTTTGCCGTTCTTGTCGGTGATGGTGACGTCGCCTTCGATGAAGTCGACCTGGAACGAGGCGGAATAGTATTCCTTCGCGGCATCGGCCGCGGGCGTGGGGGCTTTTTCATCTTCGGGTTGCACAGAAGTGCCTGCGCTTTCTGCCGTTTCATCGGCAGCGGAAGGCCCGGCGGCCGTTTGCGTTGCTTCCGGCGTTGCAGTTGTCTCCTGCGGGCAGTTTGCCAGGCATTGCGTGTAGGTTTCGCCGGCGTTGATTTCCGCGCTTTGCGCGCAGCAGGCCTGGTAGGCCGCGTCGCATTTCGACCAGGGCACGCACGCCGCGTCCGTGCACATTTTCCAGCACGGGTCGCTTTGGCCCGCGGGGGTAGTCGAGCGGCTCACGCAGTTCGTGCTCGAAACGCCGCAGTAATACGCTTTCGCCGCCGCGTTGTCGGCTCCGACCTTGGTCCAATAGTCGCGGTCTGCCGCGCATTTCTGCGCGCATGCCGACTCCGCGAAGACGAGGCCGGAAAGAAGGAACGCAAGCAAGACGGACAGGAACACACTTTTGCGCGCGGACTTCATTCAACCACCTTCTTGATCAAACCAGCGGGCCGGGTGAATAAATTGGTTTGCACGGCAAACCCCGCCTTCCGGTTTATATTTTGCGCCCGCCTCTGTTTTTCAGAATGGCACAGACCAGGCTTTTCGAAGGCGGCGACGAAGGCGCGGGCGAAGACGAGCGCGCGCCACAGGCGGCAATCAAGACGGTTGGTGCGGCCGGCACCGGGGGCCCGCCGGTTCTGGCGCGGCCCGGGAGTCCGGGGCGGAAAAGGACCAGCTGGGCTTTTTCGAGCGCGCGCTTGAAGTCGGGAAAACCGTCTTGGAAATGGAATCCCCCCTGGTCGTCCACCACTACGACGCCGACGGCCTTTCGTCCGGCGCCGTGGTGTGCCGCGCGCTGCGCGCCGCAGGCAAGGTTTTCGAGCGGCGGGTCGCCAAGCGGCTGGACGACAAGACCCTCGACGAGCTTGCCGCCGCCAACAGGCCGGTGGTTTTCGCCGACTTCGGCTCAGGCTATTACGAGGCCATTTCGAAAAAGATTCTTCATTTCGCAGTAATCGACCACCACAAGCCCGACAAGAGGGAAGGCGTTCCCGCGGTTGCGAACGAGGCGAACTGCGAGCTGTTCGGGTTCAGCGGCTCCCTTGACCTTTCCGCGGCCGGGACCGCGTATTTTTGTTTCAGGGACCGGGACGAAAGCGGGGCGCTGGCGCAGCTGGGCATTGTCGGCGCGGTCGGGGACATGATGGACGTCTCAGGCGGCGGCCTTATAGGCCTGAACCGCGTGCTTCTCGAGGACGCGCTTTCCAAGCGCAGCGCGATTGTCCAGACCGACCTGCGGGTGTTCGGCCGCGTTTCCCGGCCGCTTGTAAATTTCCTTTCCTACTGCACCGAGCCGTTCATTCCCGGCCTGACCGGCGACGAAAAGGCGTGCGCCGCGTTCCTGCAGAAAAACAACTTTCCCATCTGGGCCGGGGAAGAAAGTGGCGCGGCCGGGCCGACTTTGGCTTCCGCCGTCCAAGAGGCAAAGTCCGGGGCCGTTTCGGTTGCGGTTTCTTCCGCCAAGAAGAAATGGGTGCGCTATTACGACCTGGACTTCGAGGAGCGCAGGCGGTTCGCCAGCTGCCTGGTGGACTACGCGCTGGAAAAGGGCGTGGCCGAGTCGGCTGTCGAGGCCATGGTAGGCGAAGTCTACCTGTTTCCCAACCAGGAGGAGAATTCCGAGCTTTACGACGCCTACGAGTATTCGACGCTGCTCAACGCGTGCGGCCGCCACGGCAAGGAGGACCAGGGAATCGCGGTGTGCATGGACGGCGGCAGCGCGCTTGCCGAGGCGCGCAAGACTCTGCAGCTGCACCGGTCGTTCATCAGGCAGGGAATCTTTTCCGCCAGGAAGAGCACCGCGGACTTCGGCGCGTTCTATTTCCTCGACGGCCGCGCGACCAAGCCGCCGATTTCCGACACGGTGATCGGCACCATAGCAGGCGAGTTTCTGGCAAGCGGCCTGGTGGCGCGCAACAAGCCCGTAATAGCCTTTTCATTGGACGAGTCGGGCAAAATCAAGGCCAGCGGCAGGGGCACGAAGGAACTTGTCGAGGCGGGGCTGGACCTCGACGTCGTCATGCGCGCGGCGACCGAGGGCATAGGCTTCGGGGGCGGCCACAAGATTGCCGCCGGCGCCAGCCTGTCGGATTCGTCGCCGCAGGCCGAGAAGAAGTTCCTGCTTTCGTGCAGGGACGTTGTAGAGTCCCAGCTAGGCGCAGGCCTGCGGCAACAATGATCGTCTGCAAGAAAAAAGGCCGGCGCTTTTTGGCCGGAGTTTCCAGTATCCGCGGCGCGGGGTTGCGCGTTTTTCTCTCGGTTTACGCTTTTTGCAACTCTATTATCTTGCGGAATCCCAAATATGCGAAGGCAAACCCCGTGAGGGAAAACGCCGGGCCGATTGCCTCGTTTTCCATGCTGACGGGCACGTTGACTGCGTACAAGAGGCCGACGTAAGTCACTCCGGCCATGAGCAGGGAAAGGGATATTCCGAGCCAGAACAGCGCCTGGCCGAGGGTTCCGCCAACCACTTTTCTCGACTGGTACAAGTAGTAAAGCACGAAAATTCCGGCTAAAATGCTGAGCAGCCGCAAAGCCAGCCCCACAGAGGTTTCAACAGTCATTTTAATCTCCTTGTTTGCTGTATCCGCGGATTGCGTGCTTCTCGTTCGTCCTGCCGATTCTCCTTCCGGTCATCACGTTGGTCGAGCGCTCGCCGAACGCCTGGGCGCGCACCAGGTCGATTGGCCCGAACGTCCCGCGGCCGAGCAGGGCGCCGATTCCCCTGACGCGGAGGCTCAGCGTGTTCTTCACCGGCGCGCCCGCGGCGGCAAGCAGCGCCTCGGTTTGCCGAAGCCCGGCCTTGTTGGAAAGCACGAACGTCGAAAAAACCGCCACCTTGGCACCGTTCCACTTGTTCTTTTCCACGAACTGCCGCGCGTTGGCCGGGAGCGCCCCGAACACGGTATGGAAGCCCAGGAAGACCGCGTCGAAGCCCGCCGGCCCGGGCGCGTCGCCCGCCCTGGCAAGCACCACGTCGGCGCAGGCGGTTTTCGCGCCCTCGGCAACCGCCGCGGCGACTTCGCCGTCGTGGCCGGCACTGTAGACTACGAGGACTTTCATTCCAAGAGACGAAACGGAGTAGGGCTTGAAAAACCTTTTGCGGCGCAACGCCACCGGTTAGGTTAAAAAAACGGCTGCGGTTATCCCTGCATGAGAAAACTATTCGCGTTCATCCTGGTTGCACTGCTGGTTGCCGGGTGCGTCCAGGCGCCCAAAGCCACCGCGTCGCCAACCGCAGTCCCGACTCTGGAACCTACCGCGACGCCGGGCCCGACGCCGGAATCCACGCCGTACCCGACTCCCAAATCCACCCCCGAGCCGACAGTCAAACTCTCCGGCCCCGTGCCCGTCACCGGCTGCCTGCAAATCCGCGAGCAAGGGACTTATCTTCTCCAGGACCACATAGCTTCCACCGACCTTGCGCCGTGCATCGAGATTTTCTCCAGCAACACGGTGTTCGACTGCCGCGGCCTGACCATAAACTTTTCCCGCAGGGACGCGCGCAGCGACAACAACTTTTCAGCAATCTCGGTCTTTCTGGCGTCCAACGTCACGGTCAAGAACTGCTTTTCGCAGAACTTCAAGTACGGCATCCACGTCCAGAACTCGTCCACCGTCACCCTCTCCGGCAACACGCTCTTCAACGACATGCGGGGCTCGTTCGGCGTCTACCTCAACGACTCGCACGACTGCCTGGTTTCCGGCAACGTCCTCAAGCGCCATCCCTTCGGCACCGGTCTTGGGATGGAAGGGTCGTACGGCAACAACGTCACGCTCAACTACGTCGACCTCAACCTCGTGGGCTTCTACGTCGCCGGCTCCAGGAACAACGACTTTTTCTTCAACAACGTTTCCCGCTCCTACCTCGCCGCGGTGCACCTTTTCACCGGCTCGGAGTCCAACCGCTTCGTGGAAAACCAGTTCATCGCCGGCTTCAAGCAGATAGAGGGCAACACCGGCCTTCTGATCCAGGGCGCCAAGGGCACCGAGTTGAGGGGCAACTCGCTTTGCGCCAACGTCAACGACATCATCTGCACCAGCGCAGGAATCGCAAGCGCGGAAGGCAACTTCTGCAACACATCTTCCCCGGCGTGCGGGTTCTCGTGCACGCCGTGCACCGGCCGCTACGTAATTCCCGGCTGGGACGTCCTCCCCTAGTTTCTTTTGGCTGTTCGTTAAACTGCAAAAAGGCTGTCTTGAAATGAAGCGCGAAATCGCGGGCTGGCCCCGCAGGACCGACGCGTTCGAAATGGCGCGAAAGTTCGGGGAAATGGGGTTCGGCCCAGGCACGTTCAGGCGCTTCGAGAAAATGATGGCCGAGCCGTTCGTAGACTCGTTCGAGACCGACAAGGAAGTCGTGGCAACAGCCGAGCTTCCCGGAGTCAAGAAATCCGACCTGACGCTGCGCGTCACCGAAACGGGCCTGTCAATCAAGGTCGAGCACCGGGAAAAGCAGGAGCACGAGCGCAAAATCCACGGCGGAGTAGAATATTCTTCTTCCAGCAGGTTCGAGGGCTTTTCCCGCTACGTCTCGTTCTCGTCGCCCGTCGACGCCGCCAAGGCAAAGGCCAGCTACAAAAACGGCGTGCTCGAAGTCCGCGTGCCGAAAATCGCCCAGGCAAAGGGCCGCGAGCTCAAGATAGAATAAGCGGCGCGCTTGCCAGATGGTGGTCTTTTAACTTTTCAATTCCCTAGTCTTGCGTCTGCCAAATGCCCGATAAAATCGACCTGAAGACCGTCCTGCACGTCGCGCAAATCGCGCGCCTCAGCTTGAGCGAAAGCGAGGCAAAACAGCTGGAAAAAGAGCTCGACGAGATTCTCTCCGAATTCTCGAAGATTTCAGAAATCCGCGAAAAGGGGGCCGAAGTCCACTACATCCGTAGGCCCAAGGCGCGCCTGAGAAAGGACGCGCCCGCCAAGACCGAGCCGGCGCCAATAGTCTCGCAGTTTTCCAAGTCCGAGGACGGCTTCATGTCGGCGCCAAAGTCCCTGTGATTGTCCCCATGTCCTTTTCCGACCATTTGCAGGAAAAACTCGCCAGAATCCGCGACAAGGACGCCGACGTCCACTCCTTCATCGAAGTCTATTCCGAAGACGCGCAAAGGCAGGCTTCAGCGCTCGACCGCCGCAAGGCTTCGGGGGAAAAACTGGGCCGGCTTGCCGGAATGGTGGTCGGCGTCAAGAATTTGATGGCCGTGAAAGGCAGGCGCCTGACTTGCGGCTCGAAAATGCTTGAAAACTACGTAGCCCCTTACGACGCCCACGTCGTCGAGCGCCTCAGGGCGGAAGACGCAATAATCGTCGGCTCGCTGAACATGGACGAGTTCGCGTGTGGCTCGGACAACACGCACTCGGCCTTCGGTCCGGTGAAAAATCCCCTCGACCTTGACCGGGTTCCCGGCGGGTCTTCGGGCGGCTCCGCCGCCGCGGTTGCCGCGGGTTTTGTTGACGCCTCTTTGGGCTCGGATACTGGAGGCTCCATAAGATGCCCCGCCTCATTTTGCGGAATAGTGGGCTTCAAGCCGTCCTACGGGAGAGTGTCGCGCTTCGGCTTGGCGGACATGGCAATGTCGTTCGACCAAATCGGTCCCCTCGCCCCGGACGTCGCAACCGTTGCAAAAGTGCTGTCGGCCATTTCCGGCGAAGACCGCCGCGACCAGACTACTTTCGGCGCGCAAACAGAGGATTTCGAACAAGAGCTTTCCAAAAAAACCAAGCTGACAATCGGAATTCCCAAAGAATATTTCGACGGCTGCGACCCGCAAGTCGCAGACATTGTCAACGGCAAAATCGCACTCTTGGAGTCCGCGGGCTTCAAGACGGTTCCCGTCTCGATTCCCCTCGTCAAGTATGCGCTGCCAATCTACTATTTGCTCGTCTACTCGGAATTCGCCTCGGCCATGCAGAAATACGAGGGCTTCAAGTACGGCGCCAAGGCCGACACTGAAAAAGACCTTGTTTCCGCGGTGAGCGAAGTGCGCAGTGCCAACATCGGCCGCGAGTGCAAGCGCCGCATCCTGCTGGGTACGTACATCACGACGCAGGAGCACCGCAATGCCTGGTACTCCAACACCCTGTCGGCCCGCGGCTCGCTCAAGGCCCAGTTCGAAAAGGCGCTCAAAGAGTGCGACGTTTTGGCAGGGCCGACAATGCCGTGCCTGCCGTGGCACATAGGCGAAAAAATGGAAGACCCCCTGCAAATGTATTTAGCAGACGTTCTTACCGTCCCCGCAAACATCTGCGGCTTCCCCGCGGGAAGCGTGCCTGCAGGCGCCGTTGGAAAGTTGTCGGCGGGGTTGCAGTTTATCGGCAGGTGGGGCGACGACTCGAAGGTTTTGCAGGCCATGAGGGCCGCGGAAGAGCTGAAGTGATTTTCACATGATAGCTGCTGCTAAACGAGAGTTGCGCGTGGGGGTAATGGACTGTTCGCCCGGGTTTCACAGCCTGGGGCCCCACGTCGTGCGGTCGCTGCGGGAACGCGCCGTTGAACTGGAAAAGGACACGGGCTTGAAGATTTCGGTTTCGGTCTTGGCGCCGCACCCCAACCTTAAAACAGTGTCCCTGTCTTCTTCGGCGCCGCATCCCTCGCTTGCGAGTTTTGCCGACGCGAAGAAGAGCCACGACTTGGTGGTCGTGCTTAGCGACTACCACGCCGACGCATTCCCCACTTATTCGTTTGTTCCCCAGGGCAAGATAGTGGCGCGATTCGACGCCCACGGCGATGCGGACTATCCCCGGGACCGCAAAATGGACAACTCCAACTACGTCTATTTCGCCGTCAACCGGCCGCCTCTTCCAGGCGAACACCAGTTTTTTGCCTCGAAAATAGTCAATTTCGGCAAGCCCTCGAAATTCACGGCCAGACTCGGCGCGGACAAATCCGCCAAGGACGCGGCAATGCATTCCAACATCGACACGCTTTCGGTGGACCTGGACGGCTTTTCCCCCGACGAGGGCTTGTGGGTGACCCACGACCAGTCGGACGCGAAGCTTGAACACGTGATTGGCGCCGCAGAAGCGTCGGCCAAGGGCTTGAAGACGCTTGGAATTTACGAGGCGATTTACGACCCCCACGTGTACGAGTCCGAGAAGAACCGGGAGTTCGTCGCCGCGCTTGCCAACGCGGTCTTGGAAAAAAAGGCGCGCGCAGCGTCCTCGGAAAAAAAGTGAATTGAAATGCCAAGAGACTACGAAATTGACTTGTCGGGGGGGCGCGAGGCGGTAATCGGCCTCGAAATCCACGTCTCGCTTGCAAGCAAGAGCAAATTGTTCTGCGACTGCTTCACCAACTACCACGAGGTCGCGCCGAATGTCAACGTCTGCCAGACCTGCCTGTCCCAGCCCGGCTCGAAGCCGTTC
>CAYVQS010000020.1:0-9746 GCA_964453195.1 Microcaldota archaeon
AGAACCGGTAGACCTCTTCGCTCAGCGGCTCCTCTATTTCGTACAAAACAGTAGGATACACGGTCACGGGGCCGCTCCACGACACTGTCCGCGACTCCTTGTCGTAGTCGCCGCTTGTGGAAACCATCCTCGCGCTTTTGGGAAGCTTGACCGAGAACACCGTGTTCTGGCCCAGGACGGTCTGGCCCACCTCGGATTTCTTGAAGCCCAAAAAGTCCGAGTTCAGCGAATACCGCGTGGTCCTGCCGCTGTTCTGCCGGATTCCGGTCACGGAGTCCACGAGGTTTTCCTGCGTGCTGGAAACTACGGGGTTGGTGATGTCGTAGTCCAATGCGACGAACCGGGCGTAGTAGGAAATGGACTGCTCGGTGCCCGCGGAAATGCGCAGGCCCTCTATCGAGCCCGCGACCCCGCCTACGTGGTAGCCGATGTTCTGGGAAAACGGCTTCCACTCAAGCACCGTGCTCTTGCCGCTTGCAAGCGCGGTCTTGAAGTTCTTCTCGTCGGCGCTCTCGTCCTCGCCCGCGGCCGGCGGCCTGACGAAGAAAACGGTCTTTTCGGTGACGTGCGCGCGGCCGTCCTCGGAAAGCGTGGCCTGGACCGAAAGGGAGTGGTCGGAGAACGCGGCCGCCCGCAGGGGAAGCAGCAACAGCACCGCAAGCAGCAGGAAGAACTTTTTCACTTTCCAAAAGCGCCTCGCAACAGTAGCAGTATTAAAGCGCCGGCGGCTTTAAAACGTTGCCAAACCGGTGGGAAGTTGAAGAGGGGAATAATCAGCTTTGTCCTGGTAGTCGCGTTTCTCATCCCGTTCTACGACTCGGCCGGCCTCGTGGCCAAGGCCGCGAAGAGGACGAGCGACGCCAAGGCCCAGATCCTCTGGCTGGAAAACAGGTACTATTCCGAACTCGAAATCAAGGACTCGCTCAAAAGCGTGCTTGCGAACGCCGGGCAGGGCTGCCTAGGCGCCGCGGCCTGCCAGCGGCAAGTCGCCGACGCCCTCGCGCAATGGGAAAGCGAGATGGAGAAGCGGGCGGCCGACGAGGGCGCCGACGCCGACGCGTGGTTCGGGAGCCTCGCAGAGGGCGACGCCGAAAAGATACGCGCAGCGGCCTTCGAAAACGGGCCCGGAAAAGACCACGGCCTGCGGCACGACTTTGGAGACAATAGCCTGATGCTCATCACGCCCTACGGCTGCCTCCCGCCGTTCCCGCCCTATGCGCTGAAAAGCACGCTGTTTGCCTATCCCGACGGCCTCGGAAACATCTTAGTCTCCAGAAGCGGGGCCGAAGTCCTCAAGAGCGAATACGACCGGTGCAGCGACGGCTCGGCCCAAATGTACGAGGAAATCGAGAAGGCAAAGGCATTCGTCGACCTCCAGCTTGTGCCCTACGCCGCGAACGGCACGACTCCGTATTTCGGAGTCACCGTGGCGGACCGGGAAAGCCCTCGCAAATACGCCTATGTGGTCCTGGTCAAGGAAGGATATTCGGCAAGGAGCGGATGAAATGGACAGACGCAAGGCGCAGGTTTCGCTTGAAATGCTGGTGATGGTCGCGGCGTATTTCGCGGCGCTCTCGCTGTTCGCGTCCTACGAGGCCGGGCTCGCGCGCCAGACCGGCGAAAGGGCGGCGTATTTCTCCGACAGGATAGACGCCGAGAACACCTGCTTCTTCGCAGACTCCTATGCCCTCGACGGCCTGATGACCATAAGCAAGTCGCTTGAAATCGACGGCACCAAATACGCCGCGGCAGGCCGCGAAATCGTGGTGATGCGGCCGCAGGGCGCCGGGGCAAACGCCACTTGCCTCGCCAGGGTGCAGACCGGCCAGCAGCTGCAGGTCGGGCGTGAAGTTTGGGAAATCCGGTGATTTTGGAAAAAATGGACAGGAGAAAGGCGCAGTCGAGCATCGACATAGCCTTGGCGTTCCTCCTCGTGTGCACGACCCTGGTGGTTGCGTCCTACGCCTTCAACTCCAACAATTCCCGGCTCAACGAAAAGCTAGAGCTTGCGTTCCTCGAGCGCCGCGCAATAACCACTGGCGACTGGCTGCTCAAGCACTGCACGGACGGGTTCGCGTCTTGCGACGGCAACGCGACCTACTCCCACCTCGTCTCGTACGAAAAAATCAAGAGCGCGGACGCCGGGCAAATCAGCGAAAGGCTGGGCTTCCGCCGGGACGAAAAACTGGGGCTCTCCGTCAAATTCACGGCAAACGAAACATACCTTATGCGCGCGGAAAACCCTTCACGCCACCGGGCGTGCGTCAAGCGGTTCGCGAAGCTCGCAACGCCGGGACAGGCGGACGAATGGGGCTTGCCGATAGTGGCAATCAGCGTGTGCGTGGGTGCGGAAAAATGAGGAAGGGAATAGTGTTTTCGCTGGAGGCGCTTTTCGGCCTGCTCACCGCGCTGACGTTCCTCTACCTGCTGCCCGCGCACCCCGCGTCGGAAATCTCGTACTCGTCGATACGGCAGTACCAGCTCCTCCAGGACCTGGCGGAAACCGGAGTCCGCGGCAACCGGCCAATGTTCGAGTCCTGGGACGACGCGGGCATCCGCGCGTTCTATGCGCCCCTTGTCGAAGAGGCGGGGGATTATTGCTTCGAAGTCCGCAAGCTGAAAAAAAGCGACGGGTACCTTGAAAGCCCGGACGCACTCCCCGTCAAAATTAACTGCGACAAATCATCTTATTCCACGGTGCTGAAAACAAGGCGGCTGCTGTATTCGGGAGGGTTCTACTACCTCGACGCCCACCTTAGGCAATGACGCGGCCGGCCTCAGCCTATGAAAAGACCCAGGCTGCCGGACTCGGAATAATTGACGCGGAACCCGTAGGTTCCCCGGGGAAAATAGCGCGCGCCCCAGCCCGTGCCGTCTTCCAGGACAGAGAAGCTGGTGTTGCGGCCGGACGAGGCGTTCCTGCCGGCGTGCCAAAAAAGCATTCCCAGCCGGCCTCCGGCAAACGATATGCTCGTGTTCTCGGCGGGAAAGAACACGGTGCCCGAAAGCGAGGTGCCGCGGCCCATTGCGTGCGCCTCGTTGGACGCGTCCGCGATTTTCTGCAGCGCAATCTGCTGCGACTGGTCGACCACCAAAAAGTCTGCGCGCTGACGGGCGCCGCTTATTACCGGCATGAACAGCAAAAGAAACGCGAACAGCGCCGCGAACAGTATCAGAAGTTCGGCGCTCGCCTGGCCCCTGCGGTTTTCCATGAAAAGAACAAAGCAGGCCCCAAAATAAACCTTGTGGGCTAATTTTTCACGAACACCCTCACCTTGGAGCGAAACGGTTTTTCCCCAGCCAGGCTCAACCAAGTCTTGACCTCGTCCGGAAGAGCGTTGATTGCGTCTGTGGTGAGCGCCATTTCCCGAAAGCCGCCGTGCTCCTGTTCAGGATAGTATCTTCCAACTGGCGCGGCTTCGGAGACCACCAGCAAGCCGCCGCGCACAAGCACCCGGTGGGTCTCGTCAACCAGGCGTTCTGCTTCGAAAACCAGGGGCGACCTCAAGACATCATTGGCAAAAACGGTGTGGAACCGGCCCTTCCACGAAGCCGGCAAGTTGCCTGCGTCGCGGTCGAGAAACCGGACGGGCACGCCGAGACTTTGCTGCAGAGACTTCGCTTCACCGCGATGCTCAATAATGTCCGGCGCTTCCAAGGCGTTAATTTCTTGGTATCTCCCAAGTTCGGACATTTTCGAGTCGGCAAACCGCATCAAGGCCTCATCAGACATATGGCTTTGACGGGCCACTTGGCGATCGAACCATTTGCGCAGGCGGTAGCGCACCGCCCCGGGAGAGTCTATGCCAGTATAGTCAATGTTTTTGGGCGCCGGAATCCCCCAAACGCGTGCGGCGCGCTCAAACCTGCTGGGAACGGACGACGCACCGTGTCCGAGTTCCAAAACCCGCCTCGTACCCTGCGACGCTTTCATTTTTTTACACACGCACTCCGTCAAACGGGAACACGGCTTTTAACTATAATTAGATGCTGTTTGCCGATTCTGGATTATTTTTCGGCGAACTTGACGAACACCGCGCCTTCCTTTTCGGTATCGGACTCCTTGTAGATTCCGGCCCGTTTCAGCGACGCGAAAAACTCCTCCCGGTCCGCCATCGTGCCCACGCAGCCCTCGGTCAAAAGCGGCACGCCCATTGCCGGCAGGCCGATTTTTTCGCACTGCTCGAACGCCTGTTCAAGCTCAAGCGAGCACCCAACGCCGATTACCGCGTCGGGCTTGTACTTGGAGACCATCTTGAACACCAGCGTGCCCCCCGGCGCAACGAACACGCGCGCGCCGTCGACGCGCGACCGGAACTGGAACACCTGGCACTCGGGAGAGCACGACTGGCACTCGTAGCCCTCGTCTCCAAGCGGCGCGCGGCACTCCCGGCGCCTGATGCACTGGGGAAGGAACACGACCTTGTTCGCCGCGCGCAGGACCGCGCCGGAGTTGCGCTCGGACTTGGCCTTGATGAGTATTTTCGACGCCTCCTTCTCGCTGACGCTGAACACGGCCATTATTTTCTTCTTGATGCCGACCGTGCTTGTGTCCCAAGCCATGACCTGCTGCACGATGTCCTTTACAAAGCCCATTTTACAAAAACCTCTTTTGCCGAAAACTCAGCCGGACTGGTTCAGCGTCTCCTCTATCTTGTCAAGCGTCTTGTTCGCGCCCGCGCCGAGCTTCTCCTTGCCCCGCTGGCCCGTGTCAATCAGGCCGGTGACGAACATTAGCGCGACCGCGACAACCGCGGCAATCACTATCAAAAGCTCGGCGCTTACCTGCGCCTCTTCGCCAAAATCAAGACCCACTTCAAAACCACCCTCGTTTGTCATCGACTGAAACGCGCGGCCTAAAAACGCAAAACGAAGCTCCCCTTCCGGCCGGCAGCACCCACCAAGACGCCGGCGGAGAAACCCCGCTTCTCCAAGAACACTGCCGAAATTGCAATAAATAGGTTTTGGAACGCGAAATCCGCAATCCGGGCCTAATAAGGCAGGAAAAGCGAGGCCAACAGCGCGGCGGCCGCGCCGGCCCACGCCTTCTTGTCCCAGGCAAAGACCTTGGAGCCGTCAAGCGGCGCGAACGGAAGCAGGTTGAACAGGCCCAAAAACGCGTTGGTGCGGGCGCAGAAAAACCAGAACGCTGCAAACGGCGCGCCGGCGAGGACGAGAAGCCGGAAGAACAGGCTCATCGCAAGGTTGGCCGCAGGGCCGGCAAGCGACACCTTGCCGTACTTCTCGGGAGACAGGCGGCGGCCGAAGATGTAGACTGCGCCGGGCGCGGCGAACACGAAATTTCCGCCGGTGGCCACGGCCAGCACGAGCGCCAGCGCGAGCAGCGAAGTCCAGGCGTGGTAGCGCGCCAGTGCGCCGTACTCGATTGCGACCTGGCGGTGCGCGAGCTCGTGGAAAACGAAGCCGGTCCCGACCGCGACCAGCATGACCGCGAAGACCGCGGGGTCGAACAGCACGTCTTCGGCGGGATAGAGCGAAAACGCCAGCGCCACCACTACCACGGAGACCGCGATTTCCAAAAATTCGCGCCGGCCAATTGCAAAACGGTCCATTCTCGCCAAAAGACAAAACCCCGCACAGCATAACGCTGAAAAACAATTAATATCCCGCCGGCTCCACAAAACCGGAACTGCAAAAACAAATGCCGGCCGCGGCCGGCGTCATTTCGCCGCTCTTCAGACAAACCCCAAAACCAGCGGGGACAACTGCCGAACCCAAGTTCGTCAAAGTGGAAAAGTATTTAAGCGCCGCTTGTGAAAACACGTCATGGAACAGCTCAAAGTCAAGATTGCGGGCGAAATCGCCCTCTCGAGCGACCCGGGCTCGGCAATGAAGAAGTGGCGGGAAGTGTTCGGCATTTCGCAGACCGAACTCAGCGAATTCCTCAAGATTTCCCCGTCCACCATCTCGGACTACGAGTCGAACCGGCGCAAGAGCCCGGGAATCGGCGTAATCCGGCGCTTTGTCGACTCGCTGTTCCAGATTGACATCAAGAAGGGCGGCGAGCTGGTCAAGCGCTTCATGGAAGCCGAGGGCAGCCAGACGTTCTTTTCCGCGGTGGACTTCAAGAAGGCGATTTCGGCCAAGGAATTCGCCAAGAAAATAGAGGCAACCGCGGTCGCCAACGGCGAAAAGCTGGATTCCATCAACATTTTCGGCGTCACGATTTTGGACAGCCTCAAGGTCATCCTCGAGTTGCCGTACGAGTCGTTCATCAAAATCTATTCCACCACCACGCAACGCGCGCTCGTATTCACGCAGACCGCGACGGGCCGCTCGCCCCTCGTGGCCGTGCGCGTGGCGCCCATCAAGCCCGCGCTCGTGGTCCTGCACAATTTGCAGGAAGTGGACAAGCTGGCGGTGAAAATCGCCGAGTCCGAGGGCATCCCCCTGCTGCTTACCAACATGCCCATCGAAGAACTGAAAAAGAAGTGCAGGGAACTGGGCGGCGAATAAGCCTCCTTTTTCCTAGCCCGAGTGCGGCTATTTTATTGCCGCCTATTCACTCTTTTTCCAAGTGGCTAAAATGGTGCCGTTCCAATACAGACACTTCACCGACCCGCTTCACCGCGAGGCAATGAAAGAGGGAATCCGGGACATAATCGATTTTTCGCGCGAAAACGACGTTGGAACGGTAGTCGTTGCCGGTCCCAGCGGGCTTGTTGCCCGCGAACTGTTCAAGGTTGCGTGGAAAAAGCTCCACCCCGAAGAGAAAATGCCGCAAATCCGGTCGCTTGGAACCACGATGGACTGGAGCGAAAACTCTTACCTCGAAGGCCGCGTCGCGGCAAAGGTCAAAGAGCGCCTCGGAACCGCGGCGGCATCGCCGAAGGGCAACGTCCTGGTCCTCGACGAAAACGCCGCCTCCGGACAGGGCCTCGTCGACGCTAAACTCGCGGTAAAGGCTGCATTTGAACGCGGGCGGGCAAAGCCAAGCGTGTTCACGGCCGCGCTGCTGAGGAACGAGTACTGCGGCCGGCCGCCGGACATTGCAGGCCCGCGGTGGGGCGGCCCGGGGCCGCACCGCATCGGGCGCGGAAACCTGTTCGCAAACAGCCCCGTAGCCTTTGGGAAAATGTCGGAAGCCTACCGCCGCGAGGCCGTGGAAAAGATGCGGCAGGTCAGAAAAGAACTCGCCAAAATCGGGTCGGAAGTCGAATGAGCCCGCAAGACGGCTAGGCGACTTTTTCGAACACGGCTTCCTGCTCCACCACTTTCACCTGCGCGGCGGAAAAAGTCGAGGCATAGCCCGTGATTAGCGCGTCGGCGCGGCGGCCGTTCGCAAAGCGGATTCCGATTTTCTGCCCCGCCCTGCCGTTGTCAAGCGCGGTGGCGAACACCGTGTTCAAGAACGAGAAGATGTTGCCGCCGTTCATCTGGGTCTCGGAATACGCCGCGACCACCGCGTCGCCCTTTCTCACTCCGCGGAGTGCGGGCCAGAAAATGGCGGCGAGTATGGAAAACCCTAAGTCGAAGGCGAACAGCTTCCAGAACGAGTCGATGACCTGGTTCTCTTTCCCGATGAGGGAAAACGCGTAGGCGACGAGGGAAACGGCTAGCAGGACGACGAACGTCTTGAAGAAGGTCTTGAGGCTCGCCATTTTGACTCAGCCGTAGCCGGTTTCTTCGCGCACGAGCTTCTTCAAAAGCGAGGGCCGGATTGCGCCCAGCGCCTTTTCGAAGTGGGCGTGAGAGACTTTTTCGGCGTTTTCGCGCAGCGCGTGCATGCCTGCCTCGCGCACGAGGCCCGACAAGTCGGCGCCCGAATAGCCCTCGGTCTTCTTGGCGAGTTCCGGAAGGTTCACGTCCGAAACCAACGGCATGTGGGCGGTGTGCACTTTCAAGACCTGAAGCCTTGCGGCCTCGTCCGGCGCGGGAATTTCAATCAGCTTGTCGAAGCGGCCGGGCCGAAGCAACGCGGGGTCGATTATGTCGGGGCGGTTGGTGGCCGCAATGACGACGACATCTTTCGCAACGCTCAGGCCGTCCATTTCGGACAAGAGCTGGTTAACGAGCTGTTCGGTGACCCTGCTGCCTTCGTGTTCCCCGCCAACGCGGGACGGGGCAACCGAGTCTATTTCGTCGAAGAAGATTATGCACGGCGACGCCATGCGCGCCTTTCTGAAGACTTCGCGCATTCCCTTCTCAGAATTGTGGACCAAGAGGTCGCCCGCCCCGGCTAAGAAACGCTGTGAACCGGGAACGCTTATGTCGTAAACAAATGGTTTGTCATAAGCAATTTTCTCCACCGTAACGACTTTGTCCCAGTAATAGTCGCTTTCGACAAGCTCCCAGGCGTTTTTGAATTTGCGCTCAACGTCTCCGCGTTCCAATGCCTGGCGGAGTATGTCGATTCCTATTGTTTCGCTTCGCACCCATTCTCCGAAGCCGTTTGCGGCCAGGAATGCGCGCATTTGCGCATCGAGAGGAATTTGAGCGCTGCGGCGCCACTTCTTTGCCGCGGGATAGGCGAGTAAACGCCCCTGTTTCGATGACTGACTGAAACCTACTTCACGGAAGCGTTCAAAATTCGTCACTCCGCTGAACAAGACCTTGAACTTGTTTTCACCAGTGCGTTTTTCGCGGCTTTTTGCAATTGACGACACTATGCCGAAGTGCAGAAGCAGGTGTTGCACGTCAGACGCAAGCGTTTCGCTCGAAGTCGACGCTTCGACGTAGGAGCGATGGGAATTGCCGTGGACGCTTCCGTCTCCGCTGTAATAGCCGCGGAGAAACGCCGCGATTTGCGAACTCGGCGCCGAGAATATAAACGCGGGCGCGTGCTTGTTTTGGGCATACGGCGCCATTTTCATAACGCGCTTGAAAATCATTTGAAAAAGCGGGTTCTCGGCGCGTATGCAGCCAACGTATGCCTTGGAATGTATTCCGAGACGGCCAAGCGCCTCCGTCAATTCTCTTCTATTTTCGGGATTGTGGTTTGAAAAGCGCAGACTGCAACGATTGTAGTCGCCCTCTGCCGCCCAGAAACCAAGCACGTAAGCCAAATCCGTGTTTGCGTTGAGCGCGCCGGGCACGGTCTGCTTGCTGCCCCGGTAAGAAAGAACCAATTCGCCTGCGTCGAAACCCAAGCTCGCCGCACTCATTAAACGACGAAAGAGCGGAAGGGGAAGCGCATTCTTGGCACGGCCAATGTGTTTTGCGACATAGCGCCTGGAACGGCCAAGCAGAAGCGCTGCGTTTTCAACGCCAACCTTGGAAATTGCTTCGGAAAATAACAAAGATGGCTCGACAAAAACGTTTTCGTCGTCCTTGAATGCCTCGACTAGATTCCAGGAAGCGTCCCGCTCAAGAACAGGGAGGTGACTGGGAACCGCTATTCGGGACTCGCCTGCTACCAGCTTGCTCGTAGGCGTGGCGCTCACAAACCCGTTGGCGAGAGTAAAAAGCGCGTGGTCGGCAGTGGTCTTGATTTTGCGGCCGGTCTGCGTAGTTATTTGATAGAGCTCGGCAGGTGCTTCGTGGCGAATAAAGCCGTCAATTGGAGAAACAACTGCTTTGCCGGCATCATCAAGTGTGAACGTAAGCAATTTGGTCCTCTGCTTCAACGCCTGCGTAGCATTTCTTGCCTGATTTTCAGTCCCGTACTCGTCAACGAGTTTTCCGATTTTTTCGCGTCTTAACTCGCCATTTTCCACTATCCAAATCGGTTCATCATAGGCCAAGGACTCTCCCACCCACTTTGACAAAAGCTCGGGGCCGCGAAC
>CAYVQS010000020.1:9756-12547 GCA_964453195.1 Microcaldota archaeon
CCGCCTTTGCAAGCAACGTCTTTCCAGTGCCGGGGGGGCCGAACAGCAAAATGCCGCGCACGGGCCGGATTCCCAATTTGGTGAATGCCTCGGGCCGCTTCAGCGGCAGCTCGACGGCTTCCTTGAGTTCGCGCTTGGCGTCTGTGAGCCCGCCTATTTCCTCCCACTTCACGTTGGGGACTTCGATGAACACTTCGCGCAAAGCGGACGGGCGCACTTCCTTGAGCGCCTGGGAAAAGTCGTCCTTGGTGATCTTCAAGTCCTCCAGAATCTTTTCGGGAATCTCCTCTTCCAATTTAATCCTGGGCAGAATGCGGCGCAGCGCCTTCATCGCCGCCTCCTTGGTCAAAAGCTGGATGTCTGCGCCGACGAAGCCGTGGGTCACCGCCGACATGTCGTCAAGCGACACGCCTTCGGCAAGCGGCATTCCGCGCGTGTGGATCTGCATCATTTCCTTGCGGCCCTTCTTGTCGGGCACGCCGATTTCGATTTCGCGGTCGAATCGTCCCGGCCGGCGCAGCGCGGGGTCTATTGCGTTGGGCCGGTTGGTTGCGCCGATGACGACGACCTGACCGCGGCTTTTCAGCCCGTCCATTAGCGTGAGGAGTTGGGAAACGATTCTTTTTTCGACCTCGCCCGTGACTTCCTCGCGCTTGGGGGCGATGGCGTCCATTTCGTCGATGAAGACTATGGATGGCGCGTTCTCCTCGGCTTCCCTGAAAATGCCGCGCAGCCTTTCTTCGGCTTCTCCGACAAATTTCGACACTATTTCGGGGCCGTTAATGGTTATGAAGTGCGCCTCGGACTCGTTGGCAACCGCGCGCGCCAAGAGGGTCTTGCCGCACCCGGGCGGGCCGTAGATCAACACGCCTTTTGGCGGCTCGATTCCCAGGCGCTCGAAAAGCTCCGGGTGGCGCATCGGGAGCTCGACCATTTCGCGGATTTTCTGGACTTCGTCCTTGAGGCCGCCGATGTCTTCGTAAGTGATGGTGGAAATTTTTCCCATTTCCTTGATGGGCTCTTCCTTGAGCTGGATCTCGGTCTCTTCCGAGACCAGGACCACGCTCTGGGGAAACACCTGGGCAACGACGAACGGGAACGGAGTGCCGAAGACGTTGACTGACAAGACGTCGCCGCGCGACAGGGGCTTGCCCATCAGGTTTCTTTTCACGTACTGGTCGAATCCGGGGCCGTATCTTGTCGGCTGGTTCGGGGCGAGGACGATTTTCTTGGCGGCCTTGACAAGCGCCTTGGAAATGTGCACGCGGTCACCGAGGCCGACGCCGACGTTTTGCCTCAAAAGGCCGTCCATCCTGATGATGCCGGCGCCCTCGTCTCCGGGGTGGGAGGGCAGGACTATGGCTGCGGTGGATTTCTTGCCGGAAATCTCGACAATGTCGCCGGTAGTCAGTCCCAGAGACTTGCGGGCCTCGGAGTCTACGCGGACGATTCGCTTGCCGTAGTCAATCTGCATTGCCTCGGCTACTTTGAGAAAAATCTTTGCGTCTTCAGGCATTTTCCAATCCACCGCAGAAACGGGCGGTTGGCCGCCCGTAAGACCACAGAATAATCCCTTTCCAGAACAACGCTGCCAAAACTTATTATTGTTTTGAAACAGCTTAAACGAATTCCGAAGGCCCGGGAAGCAGCTGCTGGAGCCGGCTTGCAAAGTCGCCGCCAAGGCCGAGCTTTTCGCCGATTTTCTTGACTATCTCGTTCTTGGAAGTTCCGCCAGGGGACAAAACGACTTTTTTGGGATATTTTTCCGCAAGCGGCGCAGGAACCGCCTGCGCCTTGCCGCCTTCGTCCACGACAATTGCAAGCTTGAGCTCGGTGTTCCTAAACCACTTTCGCTCGCCCTTCATCACAAAGCCGCCTTTGCCGACGTACTCGCCCTGCGAATGCTTGGAAAGCTGCGAGACTGCGACGGAATAGACGTCGACGGAGCCAAAACTGCGTTCCCACGCGGACGAATGGCAGGCCGCGAACTGCGCCGCCTCCTTCAAATCCTCTTCGGGAACATCTTTTCCGCCGGCCAAAAGCAGCGTCGCGGACGCGCCCTGGATGTCGGCGTGGAAAAACAAGTCGGTTGGCGCGCCGTAGCGCGCGACCACGGCGTCGTTCTGGGACGCGTCCCTGCCCCCGACGACCAAAAAGCCGCCGGAGGTGGTGAAGTGGTGGAACCGCTCGAACCACTCCTTTTCCCTCGTCTCGACGACCTTGACCTTCTTCCCGGCAGGCTCTGGCGCAGAAGCCGCGTTCGTTTCGGCGTAGAAAATGCGCTTTTTCTCCTTCTCGATTTTCTTCTGCGTCTCCTCGAGCGCTGCGCGGGCGCCAGAGGCCTTGGACTTGAGTTTTTTCGAGCGGTCGTAGTAGTCGGCCGCGTTCTGCCTGGCGGTCTTGGAAGAGTCGAGGACGATTTTCATCGGTAGGAGTATAATCTCCAACAAATTAAAACCAACACGCACGGCGCGGGCTATTGGGAAATTGTTAAATACCCCCAAAGGCACCGTATTCTACACGAACAGGAAATACAAGGCGGGAGCCATGCTGGAACAGAGACGGGAAATGCCGAAGGTAATAGTGACGCAGGCGAACCGGGAAATTGCTGACGAATTAAGAACAATATACGACCCGAACCTAGAGCCGGTCCACGACAAAGTGCACTTGGACGCAGAGAGGCGCGAAAAGGCAGTCGAAGCCCTGGCCGAAAAAATACGCGCTGGCGCAGTCTCCCCGCAAACGGGATTGAAACACCTACTGGAAATATCCGAATTCTTTGGCGACTGGC
>CAYVQS010000021.1:0-12431 GCA_964453195.1 Microcaldota archaeon
CGGTCGACCTGGTCGTCGAGCTCCTTGAGCGCGGGAAAGTAGGCGTCGACGAACGCGTCCAGGATGCTGTAGAGCACGGGGTCCGGCCCCTTTCTGAGCAGTTCGGGGTTCTTCGCCGCCTTCTCGATTGCCGCCGCTTCTTCCGGCACCGGGTGCAGGTTCACCGTGACTATGTATTTTTTCGACAGGAATATGTTGAACTGGTGCGCAGACGCCAGGTCCTTGGCCGGCGTCCTCAGCACGATGAAGTCGTAGCCCTCGTAGTTCTCTATCTTGGGCCGCTGCCTGCCCTTGGACACGTCCTCGACCGCAAGGTTGTGGAAGCCGAACTTCTTCGTCAGCAGCCCAAGCTCGGCCTCGGTGGGCGTCTCGAAGTCCACCCAGCTCATTATCCTCCGGCTTTTGAACTCGCGCAGCACGCGCGCGGGGTCCTTCTGCTCGCGGAAGTCGCCGCCCCTGCCGCAGGTGAAACACCGGATCATGCAATTCCCACTCGCTTCCCGAATAAAAATCGCGCGCCCCGTCGCATTATTCTTTAGGGAATATTTTGCAAACTCTTTTATTCCTTTTCGGCCTCTTTGTTCCAAAGGTGGTTTGTGTTGCTTCCCGAACTTGAGGAGATTGCGAAGAAGAGGCGCGGCCTGGGCTTGAAGCAGGCGCAGCTTGCCAAGTTGGCGAGCGTGAGCCAGTCGCTCATCGCCAAGGTGGAAAGCGGCGACGTGGTGCCGTCGTATTCCAACGCCCAGAAGATTTTCGAGGCGCTGGACCAGCTCGAGTCGAAGGACCGGGTGTTGGTCCGCGACATAATGAGCCGGCACATAGTCGGCGTGAAGAGGGACGACAAACTGGCAAAGATAGTCAAGCTGCTTCGGGAGAAGGGGATTTCCCAGGTGCCGGTGTTCGACGGCGCCACGGTGGTGGGCTCGGTTTCGGAACAGACGATTCTCCAGGGCATTGCTGGGGGCCATTTGCACGATTTGTCCAAGTTTTCGGCCGGCGAAGTGATGGACGAGGCGTTTTCCATCATCGACGAAAACACGCCGGTGGCAATCGCCTCGGCGCTGCTGCGCTATTCGCCCGCGGTCCTGGTGTCTTCCAAGGGGAAAATCACCGGCATAGTTTCCAAGGCCGACCTGCTGAAAGTCGTGTCGGCCGGGAAATAGGCAGATGCCCGTCGACCTGGCAGGGAGAAATTCCCGGCCCGGCCTAAAGCAGTCGGCGGAAAAGCGGGGAAAAAATAAAAGGGGAAAAACTCAGCCGAACAGGTGGGCTATCAGGTCGACGAGGCCCGAGGCGTACTTGTCCTTTTCCTTCGAGCTCTTGTCCATTTCTGCCAGTTGCGCCTTGAGGTCCTTGACCTGTTCCTCGAGCTGGGAGCGGACCGCGACGTCCTCGACTTGGCCGGCGACCTGTTCGAGGCTTGCAATCGACTTTTCCAGCTTGGACTTCTGCTCGGCAATGCGCGCCGCGTCATTTTTCTCGCGCTCGGCCTGCATTCCCAAAAACCACTGGACCTGGTAGAACGCGTCCTTCTTTTTCGACTCGTTGTCGATTGTCTGCAGTTCCGACGAAACCCCCATCAGCCGGTCCTGTTCCGCGGACACCCACGGCGCAAGGTCGGAGTCCAGCAGATCCTTGCTGGCTTCCAGGGTGGAGATGGCGTCGTCGAGCCGTTGGGTTTGCTGCGGGCCTGCGGGCTGTCCGGCGCCTCCGCCGGACTCCATTGCCCTCCTTACGTGGTCTAGCTTGGCGTCCTGGACGAACGGCAGGCTCTTGAGCTCGTTGAATCGGCTGGCCCTGACCTTGACGGAATACAGCCGCAGTCCGCTCACCGAAACGTAGCCGTCGACCGACTCGGCGACGCTTTTCAGCTTCTGCTCTTCTTCGGCCGAAATGCCGTCCTTTGTCGCGGCCACTACGGGGACGATTTCCGCGGATGAAAAGTCGCCGATGTCCTTCTGTTCGACTTTTATCCTTGACTTAAGCGGGGCCATTTTGCAGAACTTGCCCACGATCTTGGCCAGCAGTTCCTTCAGCCTTGCCGAATCGGTCATTTCCTTGCATTTCGCCAGTTGCTGCTGCATGTATTCACACTGCTTGGACGTCTGGCTTATGCAGTCCTCGTAGCCGCGGCTCTGGTCTTTGCAGAACCGCTCCATGCTCTTCAGGTTGAACTTGGATTCGAGTTCGCAGAGCTTGTTGAAGTCCACGCCTTGCGCGCTTCCCATCTGCGCTGACCTTCCCTCGACGCATTTCTGCAGGAACGTGTCGTGGGAGCAGAACGCGTTCCGGTCGCAGATGTTCCACGGGCAGTTCTGCTGGCCGCCGCCTCCGCTGGGCATGGGCTGGTTTTGCGGGCCGTTTTGCATTACGTAATTGCCGCCCTGCCCCGGCCCGGTTCCCGGCGCGTATTGCTGGGGCTGTTGGTATTGCTGCTGGTATTGGGGCTGCATCGGCTGCTGGGGCTGAGGCATTGCCTGTTCGCGCTGGTATTGCTCGGCCGCCGGCGGCGCAATTATCCATCCCGTGATTGCCCTCCGCACTAGTGCCGGCGCATTGGACAGGTTCGCCTCCGGCGTGGGAGTGGCGGCGGGCGCGCATTGGTTGTTCGTGCACACTTGGTCGGGCGAGCAGGCGGGGTTGTTGTACTGGCACCCTGCCTTGGGCTGGCACTGGTTGTTGACGCAGTCCTGGTCGGGGCCGCACGCGGGGTTGTTGTATTGGCACCCGTTTGGCGTGATGCATTGGTTGTTTTCGCAATTTTGTCCTTGCGGGCACGGCGGATTGCCATACTGGCACCCTGCCGGCGCGGGAGTCGAAGAAGCAACGGGGGATGCGCTGGGGTACGTTGTGGGTTGGGTGGATGTTGCGGGCCTGCACTGGCCGTTTTCGCATCCGTAGAGGCAGTCCGTTACCATGTTCCACTGCCCGCTTGGGTCGCATTCCCTCAGCTTGTTGCCGTCGCAAGTTTTCTGCCCGGCCGCGCATACGGGCCCGCCGGAAGGAGCGGAGGCGTTGGGCGAGGCAGGCACCTGTCCCTGTTTGCACTGCACGTCCACGATGCATCCGTTGGAGTCGGTCACTTTTTCGCTGTATCCGCTTCTCATGCAGTCGGAATACCATGCCGGCGGCTTGTCGACGAATTGCGGGCACGGAACCGGAGTCGGCTGCTGCTGGTATGGCTGTGGGGTCGGGTACCCTTGCTGGGGCGGCTGGGGATATTGCTGCTGGGGGTATTGTTGTCCCGGCTGGCCGGGCTGCTGTTGAGGATATTGTTGTCCGGGGTATTGCTGTGGTTGCTGGTATTGCTGCTGGTTTGCCGCGCTTGGGCAGTTCATCTGGATGTTTCCGCTGTTGAACTGCCATTCCCGTTCGCAGTCGAGTTCCGCCCTGCCGGACTCTTCCTCTTTCCTGGTTTCGTATTCGCTCTTGTAGCGTTCCAGGCACTGGCTTGCCATTTTCTCCTTGTCGGGCGGGCAGGTCTGGATTTCCCCGCCGGGCCCGGTCATGCCGGGGCCGTTGAATTGCTTGACTTGTTCGCACATTTTCTTCGCTTCTCCGCACTTTTCCAGCCCCTCGGACATCGGGCCGCAGAGCTCTTCCGTGATTCCCCCACCCGTCTGAAGGTAGTTGTGCAGGAAGTCGACTATTTCCTGCTGGTTCTGGCACTTGCCTGCAAAGTCTTCGACATTGTAGTTTTGCTCCAAATATTCGCCGATTTTCCCCATCACGATGTCTTCAACGGGAATGTCCATTGGGCCCATAAACCCGCCCATCCTGACGGGCCCGCCGAACTGCTGGGGCTGCGTCTCCATTTTCCTGAATTCCCCGCCGCCAGTTGAACTGGTTGAATAATCGCCCTGCCCTCCCGGATACTGCCGTCTTGTTTCTTGGGGGTTCTGGGGATAGGCCGGTTGCGAATATCCCTGCCCTTCGCCTTGGGGCTGCTGCGGATAATTGGGCTGGCCCGGCGCCTGGCCGTAGTTGGAATCATATCCCGCGGTCGTTCCAGTGTTGGTTACGGCCGTGGCCTGGGGCTGCACCTCTTCGGCAAACACCGCGGCCGCAAAAACGCCCGTCAATAAAAGAAGAGAAAACACCAACGCCTTTGACCAGTTCATTTTCCCCGCCTCCCGATTTTTCCTTTTGCCTGAATTCTTCCTTTGCTTTGCTGATGAAAACGCCTTTTCCTCGGCCGCTCTTCAACAACGCGCCGCGTTTCCGCCTCGGCCAACAGGCTGCACGACGACACGACGTCGCCGAGGCCGACCGTGCTTGCCGGCGCGTGGGCGTATTGGCCCGGCACGACGAGGACAAAGAATTTTCCGGCGTCCCAGATCCCGGTTTCCAGGAACTGCGCCGCGTCTTTCATTCCCGACTTTTGCGCGAACAGCGCCATCTGGGCAAAGCCGATTTGCGAAAGCGGCGTCTTGAGCGAAACGTGCAGCTCTTCGGCCGAAATCTGCCTGCCGAGAATCGCCTTGCTGGTGGCCGCGACCGAGGAATAGAGCACGGCGTCAACGACTTTTTCCGGCGGCACCGCGTACGGCTTGCTCAGCAGCAGCAAATGATATCCGAGGTTGTGCAAATGCAGCCGCTTGAGCCCGAGCTTTTCGAACGCCTTGGCCGCGCCCTGGAAGAGGGTCCACGCGTTTTCTTCCCTCCTAATTTGCTCGGCCTCCTTGGCGAAGCCGGTCTTTTCCAAAAGTTCGGTAATCTCTTCCTCGTTTATTCCCACGCTGTCCACGCAACGCGCAACGCAAGCCATTATGTCCTTTTCAAGTTCCTTGTGCTGGACAGGCACGTACTCGTAATGCACCGTCAGCCTCGGGTTCCTGGCCTTGAGTTCCTTCAAGTCGCGCTCAAGCTCCTGCAAATAATCCGCGGCAGTCTTGCCGTTCTCGTAAACCGGCTTGAGGTAATGGAATCCCGCGACTATGGCCGCGTCCGCGTTTGCCGCGATTTCCGCCGCGTGGGGCCGCAGCTCGTCCTCGAAAGCCGGCGCGACCTTCATCGGCGACGCGACTATGAGCCGGTTCGCCCTCGGCACGACTATTTCGTTTCCCGCGACCGAGAGCCGCACGTCCTTTCCGTACTCGAAAATCCAGTTGATTTTGGTGGCATCTCCGCGGCGCGCCGCCTGCCTGGCCAAAAGCAGCACGAGCCGCCTTCCCCTAAGCGCGGGAAAGCGCACTTGGGGCTCGACAAGCTCGGCCTGCGCCGGTGAAAATATGGGGGAATAAAGCGTGGCGTTGGCGCCGAGCACGACGGCCTGGTTGGCGATTATTCCTGCCTGGCCGCCCATCCTGCGCTTGTCGGGGCCGGAAAACTCTTTTTCGAACCACGCGAACAATTCCGGGTTTTCGCACACGACGTGCATTGACTTTCCGAACCTCAGGCCGTGCACGAGCGCCACGAGGAAATCGAATTCGTCGCGGATTCCAGCCGGCTCGCTTGCGCTGAGCCTCCAAATCTCGCCCTGCCTGCCGCTTTCGGCCGCGAGCTTTTCGACCTGCCCGGCCTTGACGAACTCCTGGTAGTCGACGACGGCGTTGAATGCGCAGAACACGGTCTTTCCCGCAAGCGAAGTTCCCGCCGCGGCCTCGAGCCGTAGGTTCCACTCGTTAACGATTTCAGAAACGGTCTTCGGCCTTCGGACGGGTTCGGGCTGCCTGCGCACGCCCGGAACTTGCCCGAAACGCGCCGGCCTCTCGACTCGTGCCGGCCTCGCAACCCGGGGCCTTTCAACGCGCTCAGTCCTAGCCCGTGCACGGCCAAGGCGTGCGGGCTTTTCAAAACCCGCAGGCTTCCCAAAACCAGCCGGCCTTGCGGCGCGCACGGGGCGCTGAACCGGCCGGCGCAAAGCCGCGGGCCTTCTGGCCGGGGCTGCTGGTGCGCTTGGGGTGTTTCGGGGCCTTTGGCGCACAGACGCTTGCAGCCGCGGCCTCGCATCGTGTGCCTGTGGCCTCGCAATCGGCAATTGCTGCCTGGTGGTTGGTAATTGTTGCCTCGTTGGCGGTGCCCGTTGCCTCTCGGCTGCGGCGGGCCGGCTCCGAGTCGCGTTATTGGCTCCGGGAACTTGGGAATTCATCGGCCGCCTGGCAGCCGGGCGCCGGGTTTGCCTCTTGGGAAAATCCATTGAAGACCATTAACCGCGGGCCGGTTTTAAATAGTTCGCCGAAATGCCTCCGGCTGGCATAAAGTTGTTTTGAAAAATTCCCGGCAAACTCTGGCGGACTATTTCATTCCGCCGAAGCCCATTCCGATTCTTCTGGGCGGCCGGTATTTGTACGGCCGGGGTTCCCTGGGCTTTCTTTCCCCTGCCGGCCGTTCGCCGGTTCCCCTTTCGGCGTGGGGCTTGTGCGGCTCGATGCCGGGGCCGCTTGGCGGCCGGGGCCGGTGTTCGCGGAAATGGTGTTCGGGCCCGCGCTCTCCGCCCGTCCGGTGCTCCCCTTCGGGTCTGTGGCCTTCGGGCCGGTGAAGACGTCCTTCGTGGCCCGGCGGCCTTGCCGGCCGGCGGCTGCGTTCTCCGTATTCCTGCGAGCCTTCGCCGCGGAAGCCGGGACGCGCCGGTCGTTCTCCGGCGGGGCCGCGGTGGCCGTATGCCGGCCTGCGTTCCGCGCCAAGCGGGGCTCCGTGCCCGCGGTAGTTCCTGCTGGGCCGGGGCCGTCCGCGGAATCCTTCGGCGTAGCGGTCGCGGTCTTCGTGCGTCTGCTTCAGCAGGCCGCGCGGCCATCCGTGCTGGATTTCAAGCGGCAGTTGCTCGACGTTGGATGCCGACCACGCCGCGAATTGTTTTATCATCCTGCTTTCCGCCACGCTGGTGACGAACGAGATTGCCTCGCCCTCGTTTCCCGCCCTGCCGGTCCTTCCGATGCGGTGGACGTACTGGGGCGGCTCTTCGGGCAGGTCGTAATTGATTACGTGCGAGACGTCGTCGATGTCGAGGCCGCGCGCCGCCAGGTCGGTAGCGACGAGGACCTGGATCTGGCCTTCGCGGAACTTCTTGAGCACGAGCTCGCGCCTTGCCTGGCTTAGGTTGCCGTGCAGGCTCAGCGCGTTGAATCCCCGGTCCCTTAAAATCATTTCGAGCCGGTCGGCGCCCATCTTGGTCCTGCAGAAGATTATCGAGAGCGTCGGCGCGCGCGTCTTGAGCACCGTGCACAGCGTGTCGATTTTCTCCCTGCCCTCGATTGCGACGAAGAACTGCTTTATCCCCTCGACGGTCATCTTGTCCTCGCTGACGCGGATGACCTCGGGCGACACCATGAACCTGTTGGTCAGTTCGAGTATCTGGCCCGGCATAGTCGCCGAAAACAGGAGGGTCTGCCTGTCCTGCGGCGTCTTTTCCAGGATGTATTCGACGTCGTCGATGAATCCCATGTCCAGCATGCGGTCGGCCTCGTCGAGCACGACGAACCTCACCGTGGACAGGTTGATGGAATATCTCTTGAGGTGGTCAAGCACCCTTCCCGGGGTGGCGACCACTATCTGCGCGCCTTCCTGCAGCGCCTGGATCTGCTTTTCTATGTCGGTCCCGCCGTACACTTCGAGCACGTTGACGTTGCAGTACTTTCCCAGGTCGCGCGTCTCCTTGGCAACCTGCACCGCGAGCTCGCGTGTGGGGACGAGAACCAAAACCTGCAGCTGCCGGTCCTGGTTGATGAGCTGCAGCAGCGGCATGGCGAACGCCGCGGTCTTGCCGGTGCCGGTCTGGGCCTGGCCCACCACGTCGATTCCCTGCAGTATGAGGGGAATCACCTTTTCCTGTATCGGGGTCGCGGTCTCGAACTTCATTTCGCGGGTGGCGCGCACGATGCGCTCGTCGACCCGCAGCTCTTCAAAATTCATTTGGTTGTTTCAGCTCCTTTTGCAACGATGCGCCTCGAAAGCACGGAGCCAGGGGGCGCGGACAAAGGGACTTTTAAGGAATCCCGTTCGGAAGGCGGCCTCAATCCAGAGGGCGAGTCGCCATGGAAAAGTCGTTCGGAAGCCGCTTTCAATCTCGTTGTTTTACGAACTATTTGGTGGACTCGCAGGCTTAAAAACCGGCCGCCGGCCGGGATTGGCACGATTTTTTAACAGCCGCCTTCCTAATCAACCCCGGTGATTTGCGCTTATGAAAATCAACATTCCGGTCAAGGACAACGAAAAGCTTGCAACGGTGATAAGGAACTGCGGGGAAAACGCCGAGCTTGAGCAGCTCCTCAAGTGCTGCAACGTCACGGCCATCAACCGCCTCGGTTACTCGGACCACGGCCCGACGCACGTCATGGTGTCGGCCAACATCGCGCTGAAGGTCTTCCGCATCCTCGCGTCGTCCGGAGTCAAGCCCTCGATTGTCAAGGACTATTCCGCCGAGGGCTTCGACGCCAAGGACGCCGAAGTCGTCGTCGTGCTCGGCACGCTGCTGCACGACATCGGCATGTCGGTCCACCGCGGCCACCACGAGCGCTACGGCGTCGCAATCGCCGACCGCATAATTCCCTCGCTGCTTTCCGGCGTCTACGACGGCAACAGGCTTGTCATCGTCAAGTCCGAAATCCTGCACTGCATCGCGGCCCACGAACAGGACCCGGCCCTGACAATAGAGGCCGGCGCAGTCAAGGTCGGCGACGCCCTGAACATGACCGAGGGACGCGCCAAAATCCCGTTCGAGGGAGGCAAGCTCAACATCCACACCGTGTCGGCCCAGGCCATAAGCGGCATCGACCTCAAGGAAAGCAAGGGGCCCAAGCCCGTCAAGGTCGAAATATTCATGTCCAACTCGGCCGGCATCTTCCAGGTCGACGAGCTGCTCCGGGCGAAAATCGCCACCAGCGGAATCCGCGACTACCTTTCCATCGTCGCCCGCGTCTCCGGCACCGAGAAGAACATAGTCAAAGAGATTGACTTGTGATTCCTTGTCCCGGATTTCGTCGGACGGCTTCAACCTGGAACATACTCTTGAATGCGGCCAGGTCTTCGGCTGGGAAAAACAAGGGGAGTGGTGGCACGGCGCAATCGGCGGAAAGCCGGTGAAACTCCGGCAGGATTTTTCCGAAGTTCCCTCCCCGGAATATTCCCTGCTTCCGCCCCGCCTGCGCGTTTCCCAGTTCTCGTCCTCCCTCGAATTCTACGGCGTTTCCAAACGCGCGCTTGAAAACTATTTCTCGCTCGACTGAGACGTTGGCTTCACCCAGCCCCTGGTCACCGACAATTCCCGCGACCAAGTCCTTTCCAAGGCGGTCTCGAAATACGCCGGCCTGCGCCTTTTGCGCCAGGACCCGTGGGAGTGCTCAGTCTCGTTCATCTGCTCCGCAAACGCCAACATTCCCCGCATAGGAAAAATGCTGCAGAATCTGAGGCGGAAGTTCGGCGAAGAACTCGAACCGTCTTTTCCGTCGGACTGTTCCTATTTCTCCTTTCCAACTCCCCAAGCACTTGCCAAGGCTTCAGAAAAAGAGTTGCGCGAATGCAACCTGGGATTCCGCGCAAAGTACGTCAAGGAGTTTGCCCAAAGCGTCGCGTCGAAAAGACTCGGCTTCTCCCAACTCGCCCGCCTCGACTTTTTCTCCGCGCGCAAAAAGCTGATTGAACAAAAAGGAATCGGCGAAAAGGTCGCGGACTGCGTGCTTTTGTTCTCGCTGGGCCGCTACGAAGCGTTTCCCGTCGACGTCTGGATCCGCCGCGCAGTCACCTGCCTTTATTCCAAGGAACTAAGGCAATTCGCTAAAGCCAACAAGTCGAAAATCTCCGACGACCTAATCCGCCGCTTTGCCGCCTCCAAGTGGGGCGCGTACGCCGGCTACGCCCAGCAATTCCTGTATCTTTACGCGAGGGAAAACAAGTGCCTGTTGGACTAACAATTAAATATGCCCGTGGACTGAGTTGAAACATGGCTTCCGATTCCCCGGCCCCGAAAAAGCAGCGGATGGCTTCGGGCCAGCGCTCGTGGGGCGCGTGGGGTTTCGTCGCCGACGCGGTTGCCGCGGTCCTTATTCTTCTTTGGCTCTTCTTTCCCGGCGAGGTCAATTCGTTCTTCGGCTTCCTCCTGATGGCCGCGCTCTATTCCGTTGCGGGTTCGATCTTCCTCGTTTTCCTCGTGCTCTCCGCGGCCGTGATTCTCGCCGCGTCGTTCGGCCTGGTTTGCGCCGCCTACTTCGGCGTCTTCGTAGCCGAGGGAAGGCTGCGCCTCAACCGCGCCGGTTTCGAGCAGTTCGCCGACATAATCTACGCCGAGTTCCTCCAGTTCTGCATCGCCTCTTTTGCCGTGGCAATCACGGCGTCGTGGTTCTTCGAAGCCCTCCGCCCGTTCATGCCTGGCCTGCTCGTCGTCGCCGTTGTTTCCGCGGCTTATCTTGCCTTCCTCGGCACGCGGCGCCGGCGCGTCCCCGGCAAGGTCGCCGCCTTGGACCAGAAGGCCGCAGCCAAGAAGGACGCGCCGGACAGGCGATAGCCGGACACGCGGCAACGCTGCCGGGCACAGGCGGAAAACAAGTATTAAAAACTTGAAATCTGTCTTTAATTCCTCGTTTTAGCTTTCGGTTTTCAATTGTCAGAAGGTGTTGTGAAATGGTTGTTGTTCCGGTCGAAGTCAGCCAGGCAGTGTTGTTTGCTGGCGTAGTCGGTTTCCGTACTCGCGTTCGCCGCGTTCCTCGCCTGGTCCGTGCTCAAGCTCCCGACCGGCAACAAGAAAATGGAGGAAGTCGCCGAGGCAATCCGCCAAGGCGCGTCGGCCTACCTCAACCGCCAGTACCAGGCCCTGGCGCCCGTCGTCCTCGTCATTTTGATTGCAATCGCCTATTTCATCACGGTCGACACGGCAATCGCCTTCCTCGCCGGAGTGCTGTGCTCGGCCCTCGCGGGCTACGTCGGCATGAACGTCTCGGTCCGCGCCAACGTCCGCACCGCCAAAGCAGCCGAAAAAGGCCTGTCCGAGGCGCTGGACGTAGCCGTCAAGGGAGGAGCCGTCACGGGAATGGCCGTGGTCGGCCTCGGCCTGATCGGGGTCTCGGCAATTTTCTTCGTCTACGGCATCAAGGCGCTCGTCGGCTTCGGCCTCGGCGCCTCCCTGATGTCCCTCTTCGCGAGGGTCGGGGGCGGAATCTACACCAAGGCTGCCGACGTCGGCGCAGACCTGGTCGGAAAAGTCGAGAAGGGAATTCCCGAAGACGACCCCCGCAACCCCGCGGTAATCGCCGACAACGTCGGGGACAACGTTGGCGACTGCGCCGGAATGGCCGCCGACCTGTTCGAGTCCTTCGCAGTCACGGTAATCGCAGCCATGCTCCTGGGCTTCGGCCTCGACTCGCCCGTGTTCATCGCGATTCCCCTGCTCGTCGCCGCCGCCGGCGCAATCGCCTCGGTCATCGGCGTGTTCTTCATCAAGCTGGGCAAGTCGCGCAAAATCATGAACGCGCTTTACAAGGGCGTCATCGCCACTTCGCTCGTCGCCGCGGCGCTCTTCTACTTCTTCACGGTGTGGAACGGCACCACCGGGCCCGGCATCTTTCTCGCCTCGCTCGTCGGCATCGCGGTCACCATAATCATCGGCCTAGTCACCGAATACTACACCGCCAAGGAACACCGGCCCGTAAGGGAAATAGCCGAGTCCGCAAAGACCGGCGCAGGCACGGTGCTCATACAGGGCCTCGCGGTCGGAATGGAATCCACGGCGCTTCCCATGCTCACCATCGTGGTCGCCATAGCTGTGTCCTACTGGTTCGCCGGGCTCTACGGCATTGCCATCGCCGCGACCGCCATGCTTTCCCTGACGGGAATAATCATCGCCCTCGACTCCTACGGCCCCATCACCGACAACGCCGGCGGAATCGCGGAAATGTCCGGCCTGCCCTCCTCGGTCCGCGAAGTAACGGACAAGCTCGACTCGGTCGGCAACACCACGAAGGCCACCACCAAGGGCTTCGCAATCGCCGGCGCCGCCCTCGGCGCGCTCGCGCTTTTCGCCGCGTTCGCCGAGGAAACCGGCCTGCAGACCATCAACCTGCTCGACCCCGCAGTCACCATCGGCCTCTTCATAGGCGCGCTGCTGCCGTTCGTCTTCGCCTCGCTTTTGATGAAGGCGGTCGGCAAGGCGGCATTCGACATCGTCAAGGAAGTCATGGGCGCGCGCGGCAAGGCGATAATGTCGGGCAAGGCCAAGCCCGACTACGGCAAGTGCGTAGGCATCGCCGCAGGCGCCGCGCTCAACGAGCTCATGGTTCCCGGCGCAATCGCAGTCCTGTCCCCGATAATCGTCGGCGTCCTGCTCGGCGCAGCCGCGCTTGCAGGCCTGCTTGCGGGCTCCATCGCCTCCGGCGTGCTGCTGGCGCTGTTCATGTGCACGGGCGGTGGCTCGTGGGACAACGCGAAAAAGTACATCGAGGACGGCCACTTCGGCGGCAAAGGCTCGGACGCGCACAAAGCCGCGGTAGTCGGCGACACCGTCG
>CAYVQS010000022.1:0-3742 GCA_964453195.1 Microcaldota archaeon
GGAAATGAAGACCGAAAAGACGAGGAAATAGATGCCGGGCGAGACGAGCCAGAACACTAGTTCGAACGGCATTTGGGGCGTGCAGCGCGTCGCCGGCGAAACGAGCGCGTCTTCGAACACGCGGAAAAGGCCGCCGAAGACGACTAACGAGCACACGGCGATAAAGAAGTCGTCGTCGACCCTGATCTTCATTTTCTTCGTGGCGTTGTAGATCAGCAGGGCCGCGGCCAGCACCACGAGAGCATAGGCGCCGGTGTTGACGGCGTTGTACGGCGCGTAGGCGGCCTGGTCGCAGATGGGGCCCACGAAGTTTTCGTAGAAGAAATCCATACGGCTTTTTAGCTTCCGGCGGAATATTAAGAAGTATGCTCTGCCTCGCCGTCGCGCTCAAGGACGCGGAAAAAGCCAAGCAGTTCCTGCTCCAGCACGGGCTCTACCAAAAGGGGCACTCGGTAAAAAAAGACGGGGCAAAACTGCTCATTCCGCTTTCCAAAAAGCTCTCCGGGCAGCAGGAAAAAGAACTAGGCGTCAAAACCCAATATTGCGAGGCTGCCCTGGAAAAGTCTCCGCTTGGCCAGGGATTGAAGGAAAAGTTGGAGGACGCCGGAGTGTCGCGAAGCGACCTGGAGAAAATGGTGTTTTCGTTCGACACGGTGGGAGACGTCGCGGTAGTGGAAGTGCCGCAAGAGTTTGCTGGCAAGAAGAAAATGGTTGCCGAGTCGCTTTTGAAAATCCACAAAAGCGTAAAGGTCGTGCTGTGCAAAAAGGGCGCTATGAAGGGAAAGTTCCGGGTGCGGGAACTGGAGTGGCTTGCCGGCGAGAAGCGGACGGTTGCCAATTACGTCGAAAGCGGCGTGCGGATGAAGCTGGACTTGGCAACGTGCTTTTTCTCGCCCAGGCTTGGGACCGAGCGGCTGCGGATTGCCAAGCAAGTCAAGCCAGGGGAAAAGGTCCTTGTTCTCTTTGCCGGAGTCGGGCCGTTCGCGCTGGTCATCGCCAAGCAGCAGCCGGACTGCGAGGTAGTGGGGGTCGAGCTGAACCCTGCTGCAGTAGAGTATTTCAAGGAGAACATAAAAATCAACAAAATGGAGCGCCGCGTCAGGGCCGTGCTGGGCGACGTCAACGTCGTGGCGCCTTCGCTTTTCAACGGCTGGGCAGACAGGATAGTGATGCCGCTGCCGCACACCGCGCACGAGTTTCTCGACGCTGCCTTGGCCGCCGCCAAGCCCGGCTGCATTATCCATTACTACGGCTTCGAAAGAGTGGGAAAGAACAGGAAGGAAAAAGACGCGATTGCGAAGGGCGGGAAGCCGGAAAAACCGGTTCTTGGGCAGAACGAAGCGGACGAAAACGAGTTCATAATCGGCGGCGAGGGAAAGGTTCTTGTTGCGCCGGTCGAGGAAATAGTTCTCAAGGCGTGCCGGAAGAACCGGCGCAACTGCAGACTCCTGCAGGAAAAAATCATGCGGCCCTACGCGCCCGGCGTCGAGCAGAAAGTAGTGGATTTCCTGGCGGTTTGACGAATGAAGCTTTTGGCGGGAATTTCGGCGATTGTGCTTGATTTGCCAGCAATTATTTGGTTTGTCTGGGCCGCGAGAATCGCATTTTCCAAGGCGTTGCTTGAACTGCTGCACATACCAATGACCGTTGCAGCTACTACGTTTCTTGCTACCACCCCAGTATTGAATTTGTTGTGGGAGGCATCGATGACCGAACGCGACGTGAACCTTGTAGGACTTATTGTTGGAGTTGAATTTTTCGTGCTAGTTATGGGATTCGGATACTCGGATGAATTCGCGCCCAGCAAGAAGAAACCCCGGAACGAACTCGCCTCATCTCCGCAACCCAGCAGCAGCCTGCCATCGCCTACTATAGCAGTAATACCCATTGCACTCATCGCGATCATTTTAGTGGGCGTGTTGATTATGAGTCTGTTGCCGTTGGGCGCAGCTGCTTTGGAAGACCCGACAATTGCATATGGGGCCATAGTCAATGACGCGCCCACACCCTCCGGCACCTACGGAATGGGCTCTTTTTTGAAGATGGCCGGCGTCATTTTAGCATTACTCCTTTACTACTACCGACGGTTTTCAAAGGTCAAGACTGAGGCAGATCTCAATGTTTTCAAGAAAAATACCGGCCTCTACGGGACACTGTCAAACCCACTTGTCTGCTCTGGATTACTTGTCGCGACAGTGTTAGTCTCAATTGCTACGCGCATTTCCTTCTCGGGAGTAGGCTGGTTGGTTGCTGGGCTTTTATGCGTCAACAACTTGGTGCAAACAATAAGAACGGACTTGTTCGAAGAACTCGAATCTCAAGGCCAACCAACAAGTAGTTGATTTCCAGAGGCCCGGTTTCAGAGCCCGATGCTGGCAAGCGCGAGGGCGCCGAAGACGAGCTGGACGAAAAGCAGGATTGCCACGAGCTGCTGTTCCGTCGGCTTGAATGTTTTCATTACCACGTGCGAAAGCGACTGGGTCGGGCCCGCGTAGTGCAGCCTGCCCTGCTTGTCCACCCGGCCGTAGTTTTCGGCCCTGAACTTGCCCGTCGCCTTGAGGAAAAACTCGGCAATCTGCGGCGCGAGCGCGATGAAGCCGATTCGCTCCATGTTGCCCAAAATGACGATGGCCGCTATCGCGGCGCCTATGGTGTACGTCGCCGAGTTGCCGGGAAAAATTTTCGCGGGGTACCAGTTGAACAGCAGGAACGCGGCGCACGCCGCGCCAAGCGCGACGGACAAGAGCGCGGCCTCGGGCTGGCCAAGAAGATAGGCCGCGGAAAAGAGCGTGACCGAGACCACCACGCCCACGCCGGCCTCGAGGCCGTTGAATCCCGCCAGCAAGTTGACGAGGTTCGACGCCGCGACCACGCCAAGCGGAATCAAGACAAGCGCGTAGTAAATGCCGAAGTCAATCGTCCCCAAAAACGGGATGGTCATCGAATTCGTCCCCGCGGACACCGCCATCAAAGGCAGCGCGGCGACTGCCGGGAGAAGGACGCGGTAGAGCTGGCGGATGTGCAGGAAGTCCTCGACGATTCCGATGGTGGAAATGAGGGAGACGGAAAGAAGAGCGGCGAGGAAGACCACGAGCTGCTCCGGCGCGAACGGGTAATAGGCGAGCGAAAACAGGCAGGCGACAAGCAGCCCCAGGACGATGGCGATTCCGCCGCTGCGCGGCGCGGTCTTCAGTCCCTTGGCGCCCTTTTCCTTTAGTTCCTTTATTTTCGCGGTGGAAAGCCCGACGGGCACCTTGTTCAGGTCGACCGCGACGTAGCCGTTGCGCGCCAAAAACGGAATGAGGAAATGCGTGAAAACGAACGCGAGCGCGAACGCTAGTGCTCCCGTGATGAGGAAGGGATGGGGCAAGACCGCAAAAGCCATTTGAAACAACGGAATACTGTGCGAAAGAGCGAATTTAAACTTGTCCGCCGAAAAAATTCCAGGGGGTGGAATCGTGAAAGTCTCAATTGCTTCGGATCACGCGGGCCTTGAGCTCAAAAAGGACGCCAAGGACGTGCTGCGGGCGATGGGGCACACGGTAATAGACTACGGCCCAAAAACCGCGGAACCAGTCGACTACCCCGATTATGCAGCTAAAGTTGCTGCGTCCGTTTCAACCGGCGAAACCGAACGGGGAATTTTAATCTGCGGCACGGGAATCGGAATGTCAATAGCCGCCAACAAGTTCCACACCATACGGGCGGCGCTGTGCTTTAATACGGAAATGGCGCGGCTTTC
>CAYVQS010000022.1:3752-10622 GCA_964453195.1 Microcaldota archaeon
AACGTGCTGTGCCTCGGAGCGCGCACGACGCCCAAGGAAGTCTGCCTCGACATAATCAAAGCATTCATTTCCACGGAAGCGAGCAAGGAAGAGCGCCACAGAAGGCGCGCGATGAAGATTGGAACCTGTTGTACGTGTTGAAAAGGGATTGTAGTGCCTAACTTTCTGGATTCATTGACCGGCTTTTTTTCCAAAAAACCCGCAGCGCAAGCCTCCGAACAACCGGCTGCGGCCGGAAAAACAAGAATCAAAATCGCGCCGTCCGTGCTGTCGGCGGACTGGTATTCCGCGGTTTCCCAGCTCGCCCGGGCAGAGGCGCTTGGCGCGCAGTGGATGCATTTCGACGTCATGGACGGAAAGTTCGTGTCCAACATCAGTTTCGGCGCGCCTGTCCTGGCCTGCCTCAAGGGCAAGACCGGAATGGTCGTGGACGCGCACTTGATGGTCGAGGAGCCGCGCCGGTTCGTCAGCCAGTTCAAGGACGCCGGCGCAGAATATTTGACGATTCACTTCGAGGCCACGAAGCACCTGAAGGAGACTCTCGCAGAAATAAGGAAGGCGGGAATGAAGCCCGGAATCTCCATCAAGCCCGGCACGCCGGCGCGCGCAATCTTTCCGCTCCTCAAAGACGTCGACCTGGTGCTGGTGATGAGCGTGGAGCCGGGATTCGGCGGCCAGTCGTTCATTCCCGAGTCGCTGGAAAAGCTTCAGGAGCTGAGGCAGGAAATCGACGCGAGAAAACTGGACGTGCTGCTGGAAGTCGACGGCGGAATCAACTTCGAGACCGGCAAGCAATGCGTGGCCGCAGGCGCCGACGTGCTCGTCATCGGGTCCTATTTCTTCAAGCAGCTGGGCGACGCGGCGAAGGAAAAGAAGCTGGCGGACGAGATCAGGGCCTTGAAGGGCGTTTGACTGCCTCGCGCACGAGAACGCTGACGCCTTTTTCGTGGTTTGCTACCCGCATCACGCCCCCGGGCGCCTGTTTACCGGAACACAGCTCGCAAAGCCGCCGCTTCAACTCGGCCCGGTTGTCCAAAAACAACTTTCGCCCGCGGACTTCAACGACTACTTCGCGGATTCCCGGGTGAAGCGTGGCTTCGGAGAATATACCCTTGTGCAGGGGCGCGACCAGCTCGTGCTGCAAAACCTCGTTTAGCGGCAGCCTTTTCACCGGAGTCATAAAGCACTGCTTGAAGACGCGCGAATAAAACGGTTCCGCGCGCATGCCTCAGAATAGAGTGATAGTAAAGAGTGTCAGGCAGGAACCTTCTTCCAAACGCGCGCCTGTTGGCGGCGCCCTCGAACCGTCAAGCTTCGCATTCGAAAGCACTTATTTCTGAAGCTTGCGCGGTTCGACCCAACCCCGCCGGGTTCAGGGAAAGGTTCATCAAAAAGCGCGCACGCTAAGGGGATTAGTAAAGAGTGTCAGCAGCAACCAGGTTTCCCGTTCAGAGAACAGTACTGCCACGGTCGCAAGAGGGCTTAGCTTCTGTGTTCGAGATGGGAACAGGCGTTTCCCCTCTCCTATGACCGCTGACTCTACAATAGCGTCAAAACACGCTTATATTCGTTTCGGAACTTAAATAGCCGCCAACCGCGTTGCCGGTCATTGGCTTTCCGGGCGAAGATACGTTGGCCTTGCGGGGGTTCCGCGGCGGGGAATGGTCCCTCCCAAGACGACGTCCACTGCGCCAGCGTGCCCGGCGTTGCGGAGCCCGGCCTTGATTTGCTCGGCCACCGGCTCGAAATACTCTTCCGGTTTCCGGTCCAGCTTTTTCGGCCATACACCGATTGCCACTTGGCCCGGCTTGATGAGTATGTTCGGGTACGGGAGGCCGACCTTGTAGCCCGCGGCCGCCAACGACGCCCGCACCGCGGGAAGGTGCTTGACGAACCCCCTGGGCACGACGACGGAGATGTGGCGTTCGCCGGGCCGTATGGAAAAAGACGTCTCGGGATCCGCCTCGCGCTCCCTTTGCTTGACGTACTTGCTTAGAAGCAATATCCTCCTGTCCGCCGCCTGCCGCGCCTCCGGCACCGCACCCTCGCCGGCGGCCGCCAGTTCGTCGCGCAGCGCGGAAAGCTTGCGCACGAGCGCCCGCGCGTGCATGGAGTCTTCAGGGGCTATTCGCGAGACTTCGCGGATTTGCGCAGCCGGTCCCCTTGATGCCATAAAAACTACCCCCAATTACTCTTCAAACATTCTGAACGTGCCGCGGTGCCCTTCGAGTGCCTTTTGTATGAGCGCGGCCACGTGGCCCGAATAGTCACCCGGAGCCTTGGCGGGATGGGTAACGCGGAAGCCGGACGGGGCGGGAAAGACACGGTAGCCTGCCGGGTCGGCCCGTATGCTCCGCTCTATCGCGTCCTTGTGGATTTGGAAAAGCGGCGCGGTTTTGCCGCCTTCGACGCTTGCAACCGAAAGCGCTTTTGGAACCGTCACCGTCAGGCCATGCTCGCCGTGGCTGAATCCGAACGCGGTTTCCGGGTTTACTTTCTCCTGCCCAAAGGGGGTTCTGCCGGCCATAGCCACTCATCACCGTAGAAGAAAAACTGAGAAAAGAAGAATAAAAAGCCGCGTCTTGGCTTGGACGCGGTTTACTGGATGAAGTCCTTGAGCAGTTCGACCGCGCGCTTGATGCTTTGCGCAATCTGCTTTTCGCTCTTTGCGCCGGAGCAGATGACCTTGCCGTTCTTGAACAGCAAAAGAGTGGTGCCGATTTCCTTCAGGCGCATGATGGCGCCGGGAAACTGTTCCGGCTCGTACTCGACGTTGTCCACTTCCATCGCGATGTTGAACAGGTCCAAGTCCACTTCCAGGTTGGCGCTTGCCACGATGTTCTCGACCTTGAAGTTCATGTTTATCTTGCGGGCTTTTTTTGCCATAAATGGTCACTACTCCTTTTGGACGCCGCTTGTCCGGGCAACAGGCCCGGGCGGATTTTTAAATGGGTCTGGAAAAATGAATAAAAAGCCCTTTATAAACTTTTCGGTTTGGCGGGAAAAAGACGGGAACTGAAACGGCCGGCGGAGCCGGAAGGCGGGCGGAACCGGGCGGCTAGGCGACGATGAACAGGAAGCGCTCTTTCAAAAAAGGCGCATCAAAAACCGGCGCTTAGGCGACGAGCAGGATGAACAGGAACACCAGGCCTACGGCGGAGTATTCGCCTATGCCGAAGTCCCCGTAGAAATAGAACACGGAAAGCGCGGCCAGAAGCAGCAGGCCCGGAACCAGCGCGCCCGCGCCGGCGGCAGGCAGGCTCAGGCGGAGCAGGCTCTGCGGGATGGCGGCCACGCTTGAGTAGACCGCGTGCACGGACAGGCCGTACATATCGCTAAGTATAAAAAGGAGTACGACCATTACTCCTACCGCTGCGAACAAATCGTCAGCCATGTAAATCTACTACTATAGAGTAGTAACACATATTTAAGCTTTGGTTTGGGCGCCAAACGGGTGTTTTGGGCCCTTTTGGCCGCCGCAGAGGCAAAAAACGAATTTTCATCGTTTTTCAAATCGGGCTAGCACGGCGGCCGGTTTTGGAGGTTTTTCACATGAAGAGAAGTCACGGACCGAATTCGAAGCAAAGCCGGGGAATGAAGAGCAAGGGCCGCAGGCCGATTACGCACCAGCTGAAGGAGTGGCCCATTGGCACCAAGATACTCATCGACATCGACCCGCATTTCCACCGGGGAATGCCATTTCCGCGCTTCAACGGCAAGAACGGCGAGGTAATAGGCAGGCGCGGCGTGCGCGGCTACGAGGTCCGGGTGATGGACGGCGACAAGGCCAAGACGCTGCTTGTTACAAACGTGCACTTGAGAAAAGCCTGAGGTAGTGAACATGGACATTGTTTCTGAAAAGCCGGTTTCGCTGAACGACGTCAAGGAAATCCTGCACCGGGTGCAGAAGGACTCGAAGGAGCCCCTTACGTACGAGCAGCAGAACACGCTCGACCACGTCGAGAAGTTCGTCAAGCTCGAGCCCAAGAAGGAGAAAGAACTGCGCAAGGACTTAAAGGACCTGGGCTTTTTGAGCGACAGGCAGATAGTCTCGGTCGCCGACATCCTGCCCAAGAGCGAGGCCGAGCTGCGCGTCATCCTGGCGCGGGAAAAGCTCGAGTTCGACGAGGCCCAGCTCAAGGAAGTAATGAAAGTCGTAAAGAAGTACAAGTAGTTTGCCTGGAATGCCCAGTGGCAAAAGGGCAAGGCATTTTAAGAGGGCGGGCAAAAATAGTTTGCCGCGCAGGGGTCTAACCGGGGCAGTCGAGAACGATTCAAGAACAATTATTGTGAAATTTCAGGGATTTTTATGTTCGGAAAAGAGGAATTTGCAGTCGTGCTGGACTACATGCCGGGCGGCCGGGCGCAGGAGGCCAGGCGCGAGCCCATGGCCCAGGTAATCGGCGAGACGCATTTCACGCTTTTGGAAGTCGTTGTCAAGCCAGAGTCGGCGCTGACGGTTGGCGAGCGCCTGTACATCGGCCGCGACGTGCGGGACAAGGTGGACCACATCAAGGGCCGCATCCTGTACACTGGCCTGACTCCTTCGAGCCAGAACGAGCTTGGGCCCGCGGTGAGGAAGATTGTCAAGGCGCGCGAGCCGCAGTTCGTAGAGTTTTTGAACCGCGCGGGCGCAATCAACATCCGCGCGCACGCCATCGAGCAGCTGCCGGGCATCGGCAAAAAGCACCTCGAGGACCTGCTGAACGCGCGGGACAAGCAGAAGTTCGCGTCGTTCGAGGACGTCAAGGCGCGCGTGCCGCACATCGGCAACGTCGAGGACGCCTTCGTCAACCGCATCCTGCAGGAACTCAAGGGCGAGGAGAAGTACTTCCTGTTCGCCAAGGCCCCGCCCTCCGAGGAAGAGCTGCGCGAACGCAGCTTCAGGCCAAGGCCGCGATACTGAGTTTCGAGTTTTTTAAGTTTCGGACGAGACGAATGCGACGCGGTTTTAGCCGCGCAGTTTCGAGACGAGGCGGTAGACGTGTTCGGCAAGGTCGTCGAACGCGCTTTTTCTTGGTTCCTTGAACGATTCGCCCGCGACGATGGCTGCGAGTTCTGCGAATTTTTTGCTGGAGGGCGCGTTGGGAAACAGCGTGACTGCCGGGTTTTCTTCCAGCAGGCTTTTTGAAACGAGGGGGTCGCGGGGGATTTCGGCAATTACTGGCGAGCCGGAAACGCTTTGCACCTCTTTTTTAGACAACTGGTGCTCGTTGGGCGCAATCTTGTTGAGCACGAGGCCTAGGTGAGTTTTCTGGGCGCCGGACAGCACTTGCTTGCAGCGGACTACGTCGAGCACCGACGTCATTGCAGGCACCGCCACGAACAAGAGTTCCTGGCTGGCGTGCATCGCGGCCATGGCCTCGACGCCGAGGCCCGGGGCCGAGTCGATTATGACGAAGTCGTAGGCGCTGGAAAGCTCGGCTGCCAGGGGCGGCAGGCGCGAGACGTCGATTCCGCGCAGGGCCTCGAGCTTGGTCGAAGCGGGAATGACGTCGAACCCTGCGTGGTGGTGGTAGGTGGCGTCCTGAAGCGGCGCCTCGTTTTTCAGGACTTCGTTGAGCGTTGTCGGGCAGTAGTGCATTCCGAGCGACGCCGCCAGGTGCGGCGTGGTCAGGTTGCAGTCGACGACCGCGGCTTTGCGCTTGTGGTTGGCCGCGAGGCCGGCCGCGAGGTTGAGCGCCACCGTGGTCTTGCCGACCCCGCCCTTTCCAGAAACTATTCCGATTATTCTTCCCATAAGGCTTTCCCGTAGACTATCTTGGGAAATAAGCAGAAAAACCCAATGCCAAGGCCCCAAGCTTACGCGTTTTTCAGCGCCGCTTCGGTTTGGGCGAGCGAGGACTCGTTGCGACGGCGGAGTTCCTTGTAGGCGTCCTGGGAGATTGCGCCGGTCTTGTACTCGTCTTCGAGCAGGTAGAGCACGCGCAGGAGCTTTTCGCGCTTGGACTGGAGTTCCTGCCTGCTTGCCGTGGGAAGCGCGGGCTGTGCCTGGGCCGCGGACTTGGCCGATGCCGTTTCCCGCTTTTTTAGGAACGACAGGGGGTGCGCCTGGAGGTATTGGTGGCCGTAAAACCCTCCGCCGGCTACCGCGAGCACGGCGAAAAGCACTATCGCTATTTGGGCCCATGGAAAGTCCTGTTTTGCGGGCTCGACGAACGTTGCCTTTACCAAAAGGCCGGTGCCGCGGGAAAGCAGTTTTTCGGCAATCCGCAGGTCGACCGTGGAGTCGTCTACGCGCTCCTTGCGCAGGTTTTCCTTTGCGGAAGCCAGGTACTCGGCGGATTCTTCGAGCACAAGCCTGAGCTCGGCGACGTCCTTGTTGAGCTTGCGCGCCTTTTCAGCGTCGCGCGACAGGTCCTTGTACTGCTGTTCAACCAGGCGCAGCAGGTTTTCGGCGAGGTCTATTTTGGTGGCGAATATCGAGAAGGCTACGTCGGCCTCTGCGTTTTTTTCGTCGGAGTGGGCAATCAGCCTTATTCTCTGAGTGGTCTCCTTGGCGTTTTGCGGAATGGAGAGCTTGACTATGAAAGACGCTTGTTCCCCGGGTTTGAGCGACGCCACCTTGGCGGGTTGGGGTTCGGCCCAGCTCAGCGGAATGTCGGAAAACGCTATCGACAGGTTGTGGAGCGACACGAGCCCCTTGTTTCTAAGCACGATTTTAGGATAGATGGTTTCGCCGGAGACCGCGGAGACGAACGTGGGGTATTCCACGAATTCGAGGCCGAAGGCCGAGGCGTCCAGCGTCGGCTCTGGGGTCGACGTCGGCGTCGATGCCGGGGACTTGGACGACGCGCCGGCGGAAGAGGACGAGGTTGTTGTCGTGGACGAGGCCGGCACTGCGGTTCCGGGCGCGGCCAGGACGGTGAA
>CAYVQS010000022.1:10632-12361 GCA_964453195.1 Microcaldota archaeon
GTGAACGTCTTGTTGGAGACTATGGCGGGCTTGACCGGGTCGTAGGACACTTTGACGTTGAGGACGTAGGTGCCGGCGGGCTGGGATTGGTAGACGTAGGCGCTTCTGAGCATGGATTGGTTGCCGGACGAGGGCACGTAAATGGCCTCGGAAGAGTACGACCAGGTCTTGGTTCCAGCAAGGTCTGCTATCCAGTACTCCACCGTGACGTCCTGGGAAAGTTCTCCCATGTTGAGGAGGAAGACCTTGAAGTCCAAGTAGTCTGCCTGGTAGATTTGGCTTTCTATGGCGTCGATTCTTACGTCGAACGGACCGCCGGACGACACGCGAAAGGCCTTGGCGGACTGGGTGGAGGCGTTGCCCTTGGAAATCGAAAGCCGTGCGATGAACGTTCCGACCGAGGTGTTGACCGGCATCGCGAAGGAGTAGAAATAGAATCCCGTCGAGAGCTTCTGCATCGAGGCGAGGGTGGCGTTGAAGTAGTAGTGGCCTGCGGGGTCGAGGACCGAGAGGTTGATTGCGTCGGCGTCGACCGGCGTGCCGTCCAGGGCGTAGGACAGTATGGCGAATTTCATCACGCTTTCGGGGTACCAGACCACGGAAGTGTCGACGTTGGAAAGAAGGGTGGACGCTATCCGGAACAGGCCTATTCTGCGCGTGGTGTAGTTGGCCTTGGAGACGTTGAGCTGGACCAGGTAGATTCCGGCCGCGTCGCTGGACGAGATTTGGCGCGAGTGCTGGTAGAGGCCGGTGCCGCGCCTGGAAAACGAGGAGTTCGAGGCGTCGAAGAAAGCGTTTCCAGCCGGGTCTGCGACGGACATTTCGATTCCGTCGGCGTCCATGGGCGTGCCGTTGACGTCGTAGACCGAGATTGCGAAGTCCACGGTGTTTCCGCCGAACAGCAGGTCGGTGGTGACGAGGTCGACGACTATGCCGGAAAACGTCGCCTGGCCAGCCGCGGGCGGAACCACTTCGAAGGAGGCGCTCGAGGCGGAGTCAAGAAATGCCGAGGCGTTGGCGTCGTAGTAGGTCGTGCGGGAGGAAAGGTTGTAGTGGCCGTAGGGCGCGTCCGAGGATATTGCGAACGTGGGAAGCGGGGAAACCAGGCCGGATGCACCGGTGGTGAAGGACTGGTTGTAGATTGCCGAGGCGTTGGGGTCGGTGATTGTCAGGGTTACCGTGGCGTTTGGCAGGCCCGTGCCGGCGGCGTCGCGGCTGCGGTAGTAGATGGAGCCGGTCTTGTCGCGGTAGTACGTCGACGATTGCGGAAAGAGCGTGTCAAGCAGCACCGACGTCACCGAGAACTGCGTGGTGTTTTCGCCAGAGACTTCGGTGTTGTCCTGGGCATAGACGCGGACGGAATAGTTTCCGCTGTAGTTCGTCGCGCTGCCCGCTGGCGGGAACGCGCCGGAGAAGTAATAGACGCCTGAAAAGTTGTGGGAGAACGAGAGGTTGAACGCCCACGACGCGCCTGCGGGGGTGGTGACATTGGCGGTTGCGAAGAAGATTCCGACGTTGTTGGAGTCCGCTATCGAGGCGTTTATAGTTGCGTTTTCAAGCTGGCGGATGGACGAGGGCGAGGCTGAGACGTTGACCGGCAGGCTGGAGAACGGCAGCAGGGCCACGGCAAGCGGGGCCGACGACGGCGCGCCTCCCTCGCCTTCGGGCGCTGCGTAGAACGTGGTGTTGTAGACCAGTTTGGGAACGCCGGAGACGTTGTAGGAGAAGC
>CAYVQS010000023.1:0-1650 GCA_964453195.1 Microcaldota archaeon
TTTCGCCGAAGTTCGCCAAGAAATACGCCGACCTCTCGCCCATAGTCGCCGCGGCCGCCAAAAAGTTCAAGGCCGAAGTGGAGTCCGGCGCTTTTCCCGATGCAGAGCATTCCTTCGGACAAGTTGAGTGAAATGCCCGACAGCACACCCATTCCTTTCGCGACGTGATTGAATTGAAAATCTTCAACAACCCGAAGCTCATGCAGGCGGACTGCGAAGAGCGCCGCCTCAAGGGCCTGAAAATCGGCCTGGTGCCCACCATGGGGTTCTTGCACGAGGGCCACGCCTCGCTCATCCGCCGCGCGAGGAAGGAATGCGACTACGTCGTGGTCTCCATCTTCGTCAACCCCTGGCAGTTTTGCCCAGGCGAGGACTTCTCGTCGTACCCCCGCGACCTTCAGCGCGACCTTCGCCTGTGCGAAAAGGAGCGCGCCAACGCCGTATTCGCGCCCGACGCCTCCGACATCTATCCGCCGTCGTTCCAGACCTCGGTTGACGTCTCCAAGCTCTCGTCCGGCCTGTGCGGAGCCAGGCGGCAGGGCCACTTTGCGGGCGTGTGCACGATAGTCTCCAAGCTCTTCAACGTCGCCAAGCCCCACAAGGCGTACTTCGGCCAGAAGGACTTCCAGCAGCTTCGCGTAATCCGGCAAATGGCGCAGGACCTGAACTTCGACGTCGAAGTAATCGGCTGCCCCATCGCCCGCGACCACGACGGCCTCGCCCTCTCCTCCAGAAACTCCTACCTGTCCGACGAAGAGCGGGCCCAGGCGCCCGCCCTCTACAAGTCGTTGCAGGCGGCGAAGGAACTGGTCCTGTCGGGAGAACGCACCGCGGCGGTAATCCGGCAGAAAATCGAGAAAATCATCTCCAAGGACGCGCCCCTCGCGAAAATAGATTACGTGGAAATCGTGGACGCGGACTCGCTCGAACCGGTATTCCAGCTCAAGGGCCGCGTGCTCGTCGCCCTCGCAGTTTTTATTGGAAAAACCCGTTTGATTGACAACGAACTCTTGGAAGTCGCCTGACTCGACAAATCGCCAACGAAAAAGTGATTTTAAATGGCCAAAAAAGTGCTTGGAATCGACCTCGGCGCCTCCTACTACGATGCAGTCGTCCTCGAAGACGGAAAACCAGTTGCGTTCCGTTCCTCCCTTGCCTCGAAAACCACGCCCCGCAAGTTCGCCGAATCCATACTCGAATCCTGCAAAGCCGACGAAATCAAAGCCACCGGCGGCAGGAAAGACCTTCCCGGACTCAAATTCGGCTCCGTTCCAGTCTCCTACGTCGTCGAGCTTCAAGCCCTCGCCGAAGGAGCGCGTTTCCTGTCGTGCAAGGACTACTTCCTCGTCGCCAACGTCGGCACCGGCACCCCCGTGCTGTTCGTCTCCTATTCCAACACTACCACGTCGCCGGAACCGGCCTCGGCGGCGGAACAATCGCAGGGTTGTCAAAACTATTGTTGCACGCCACGCCCCAACAGACGGAAAAGCTCGCCCTTCGCGGCTCTTCTTCGCTTGACCTTTCGGTCAAGGACATAGTCGGCTCGGGCATCGGAGTCGTCCCCGCCTCGGCAACAGCATCGAACTTCGCCAAAGCCGCGCTTTTGCCAAAATCCAAAATCAGAAAACAGGACCTTGCTTTTGCCATCGT
>CAYVQS010000023.1:1660-12269 GCA_964453195.1 Microcaldota archaeon
CAACTCGGTTGCCGAGCCCATAGCCGTAATCGCCGTGCTCGCCGCGCGCGAACGCAGCTGCGCCGACCGCATTTTCTTCACCGGCCGCGTCTCCCAGAACAAGCTGTTCCAAAAGCGCGCGGGGGCCACCGTCGCAATGTTCGGAGGCAAGGCGTTCTTTCCGAGGCGCGGCGAATACGCCACGGCCATCGGCGCGGCGCTCTCGTAGTGTTTTTTTAATCTGTTTTTCCTCTGTCATTTCTCGCTTTTTCGTTTTCAAGTGATTTCTATGCCCGGCAAGACAATCTCCGAAAAAATCCTCTCGGCCCATTCGGGCTTGGATGCCTACGCCGGGGACGTCGTCGTCGCATCCGTTGACGTCGCCATGTGCCAGGAAAACACCGGCAAGGACGTTGTCCGCGAATTCGGCAAAATCCAGGGCGAAATGACGCTTTCCAAGAAAAACTCCATTTACGTCATCGACCACAACCCGCCGGCCAAGGACTCCAACGCCGCCAACGTCATGAAGCTGGGCCGCGAATTCTGCAAAGCCCAGCAGATAGAGCTCTACGATTCCTGCGGCATCTGCCACGAACTCCTTCCGGCAAACGGCCACGCGCTTCCAGGCGGCCTCGTGGTCGGCGCCGATTCGCACACCTGCACCTACGGCGGCCTAAACTGCTTCGCCACGGGCGTGGGCTCCACCGACGTCGCAGCCGCCTTCAAGACCGGAAAACTCTGGTTCAAGGTCCCGCAAACAATGAAGTTTGAATTGTCCGGAGCCCTTCCCAAAGGAGTCTATGCCAAAGACCTCATACTCTACCTCATCGGCCAACTTGGAGCTGACGGCGCAAACTACCAGGCCCTGGAATTCTCCGGCCCCGCAGTCTCGTCGCTTTCGATTCCGGGCCGCCTCACAATCTCCAATATGGCAATCGAAATGGGCGCCAAGGCCGGACTCATGCCCTTCGACTCCAAGACCGAAGACTATCTGCGCGAACACGCGCCTAACAAAAAATATTCTCCAGTTGCAGCCGACGCCGACGCAGTCTACTCTTCAATCTATTCCTCCGACATTTCTTCCCTCGAGCCCATGGTGGCCAAGCCGCATTCCGTCGACAACGTTTCTCCCGTCTCGGAAGTCGAGGGCCAGGAAATCCACCAGGCGTTCATCGGTTCGTGCACCAACGGCAGGCTCGAAGACCTGCACCAGGCCGCCGCGGTTCTCAAAGGAAAAAAAGTCGCCCGTGGAGTACGCCTCCTTGTAGTCCCCGCTTCCAACGACGTCTTCCGCCAAGCCCTCGCAGACGGCACCATCAAAACACTCGCCGACGCCGGCGCGTCCATTCTTCCGTCAACGTGCGGAGTCTGCCTCGGCGGCCACAGCGGCGTGCTTGCCGACGGCGAAGTAGGAATCGGCACCACGAACCGCAACTTCAAGGGCAGGTGGGGAAACCCCAATTCCTTCGTCTACCTCGCATCCCCAGCGACCGTTGCCGCGTCAGCAATTGCCGGAAAAATCACCGACCCCCGCGGGATTCCAAGCAAAAAGGCATTGCCGGAGCTGAAAAAGATCGTTGTGGCAAGACCAAAAACCGCATCGGCCCCGCATCGCCCGAATTCACCAGTGCTTTTGCCAAAAATTTCGGGAAAATCCTTCTCGTTCCTCGACTTTTCGGGCAAGCCCGTGGACGACATCAACACGGACTACGTCATTCCCGGCAAATACCGCACGCTTTCCAACGCCGAGGCGCTCAAGCACGTGTTCGAAGACATCGACCCGCAGTTTGCCGCAAAGAAGTCCGAGCAGGGCTTTTCCATAATCATGGCCGGCGAGAACTTCGGCTGCGGCTCTTCGCGCGAACAGGCGCCCCAGCTCATCAAGGACGCCGGCGTTTCCGCCGTAGTGGCAAAGTCGTTCGCCCGCATTTTCTTCCGCAATTGCATCAACATCGGCCTGCCGATAATCGCCTGCAGGGAAACTGAAAAAATCGGCCAGAAAGACGAGCTGGAAATAGACTTTTCCGCAGGCCAAATCCTCGACAAAACCCAAAACAAGCATTTCGCCTGCGAGCCAGTCGCGCCCGTCGCCGCCAAAATCCTGTCCGACGGTGGCTTGGTCAGCCACTTGAACAAAAACCACGGCTTCAAATTGTGATTGCATATGGCCTCCCTGATTCCCCTTGCGAAAACCGAACAGGACAAGTTCCGGAAAAGCCCGAAAATCGCCGTCATCCGCGGCGACGGCATCGGGCCCGAAGAAGTGGATTCGTCCATCCGCGTGCTCGACTCGCTGGGCCTGGGCTTCGAGTTCGAAGACGCGGTCGAAGTAGGCTACGATTACTGGAGGCGTTCGGGAAAACAATCTTCGGTTTCCCCCGGCGTGCTGCAGGCTATCAGGAAGAACAAGATCTGTCTCAAGGGCCCGACGACCACGGTCAAGGAGGCGGGTTACAAGTCCGCCAACGTCACGCTGCGCCAGGAACTTGGGCTTTTCTTCGGAGTCCGCCCCTCGAAATCGCTTTGGGCCGCGCAGCCGGAGGCGTCGTCTGCCGCAGGCAATCGGAACATCGACCTGGTCTTCGTGCGCGAGAACACCGAAGGCCTCTATTCCGGCGTAGGCTGGACTTCTCAGCAGGCCCGGGACGCGCTTTCCAAGGTCCAGACGGACGAGGAGACTAAAAAATTCCTTGAAAAGTCCCTGCTTGGCAATTCTTCGGCCGAGGCCGCGTTCAACCTCCGCGTGGTCACCCGCCCCGCAATCGAGAAAATCCTGGAATATGCCTTCAGCCTCGCAATGGCGCGCAAAAAATCCCTTGTCTTCGCCACCAAGGCGAACATCCTCAAGCCTTCGGACACTCTTTCGGAAAAAATCTTCGCCGAAAACGCCCCACGCTTCCCCCAAGTCTCGGCAAAAATCCAGTACATCGACGACCTGATGCAGGCCCTGGTGCGCAGGCCTTCCTCGTTCGACGTAATAGTCACCACCAACCTTTTCGCTGACATCGGCTCCGATTTGGCGGCCGGCCTGTGCGGCGGCCCCGGCTTCGCGCCCGGCGCAAACATCGGCGTAGGCGGAGTCGCGGTTTTCGAAGCGCTTCACGGCTCGGCGCCGGACATCGCGGGCCAGAACAAGGCCAATCCCTGCGCGTCCATCCTCTCGGCGGCAATGCTGCTGGAATACGTTGGTTTTTCCAGAGAAGCGGAAAAAATCGAACTCGCCGTCGCCGAGGTTGCAAAATCCGGCAAGCCCGCCATCTCGGAAACCGGCGCGACCGACACCAAGCAGATGACGTCGGCAATAATCAGCCAAATCTAGAGAGGCGCTTTACCCTGTGGCAAGCTTCAAGGCAATCAACCCCGCGGACGGCTCGGCAATCGGCACAATCGCCTGCTTTTCCAGTTCCCGCGTCTTAGAATGCGTCGCCTCGGCGCGCAAGGGCTTCGAAGAATGGCGCACGACCGACTTTTCCCAGCGCAGGGCCGCGGTCCTAAAATACGCTTCTCTTCTGAAGAAGAACCTCGATGAAGTCGCACGCACCGTTTCAATCCAGATGGGCAAGCCCATCACCAAGAGCCTGGTCGACGCTTCGCGTTCGGTGGACGACGCGAAATGGTACGCCTCCAACGCCGAAAAGTCCCTTGCCCCCGAAATCCTCGACTCCACTAGCTCGCTTTCCTGGGAGCCGCTCGGGACGGTCGCCTGCATCAAGCCCTGGAACTTTCCGGTCGAAATAGTCGGCTGGTGCGCTTTTCCGGCGCTTATGGCCGGCAACTCTATAGTCCTCAAGCACTCCGAAGTAACTCCTCTCACCGGAAGGCAGATTGCGCAACTAATGCACGAGGCCGGAGTGCCCGAAGACGTTTTCGTCCTGGTCGAGGGCACGGCCGACGCCGGCCGCACGCTTGTCGGCTCTTCCGTCGACTGCGTTTCGTTCACCGGCTCGTCGGCCGCTGGCAAGGCAATCGCCCAGGAATGCGCCAAGTCCCTCAAGCCATCGGTGCTGGAGCTGGGCGGAAGCACGCCCGCCGTGGTGTTCGAGGACGCAGACCTTGATTTAGCGCTTCAAAAAGTGCTGGGCAGCCGTTTCGGCAACTGCGGCCAGGCCTGTTCGGCCGCCAAGCGGCTCGTGATAGAACGCAGCATTGCCGATGATTTCGTTGCCGAACTTAGCGAGAAGGCCGCGGCCCTGAAAATCGGCGACCCGCTCGACCCCAAGACTGAAATGGGTCCGCTCGCTACTTTCAGGCAGCGCGAACTGCTCGAAGAACAAGTCGCCGACACGAAGCGCAAGGGAGGCAGGCTTCTTATCGGCGGAAAACGCCCTCCAGGAAAGGAACGTTCCAAGGGCGCGTATTACGAGCCCACGATATTCTCCGACGCGCCGCTTAATTCCGCAATCTGGCGCGAAGAAACCTTCGGCCCGGTCCTGGCGGTCAGAACGTTCAAGACCGAACAAGAAGCCATTGATTTGGCGAACGACACTTCGTTCGGCCTCAGCGCGCAGGTCTATTCCCGCGACGGGGAAAAAGCCAGCCGCGTGGCCAAGCAAATAGTGTCGGGCAGCGTGTTCGTCAACGCCACGTGGGCCGGAGTGAACAAAAACCCGTGGTTCGGAGTCAAGCAAAGCGGCTGGGGCTTCGAGGGCACGGCCTACGGGTTCAAGGAATTCTCCCGGCCAAAGCACGTCTTCTTCGGCCAGTAATTCGCCCTGCGCTAATTTTCGCCCAGTTCTTTCTTTACCAGTTCCAGCAAGTCTTCAAACTCAGTGTAGCCCGCCTTGGCGTTGAAGTGCCCCGCGCCTTCGTATAAAATCAGTTCCGTCTTCAAATTTTTTGCTATTTCCTCTCCGTTTCCCACCGAAACCAGCGGGTCGTCCTTGGATTGGAAAACGAAGATTTTTCCGCAGTTTTTCCGGATTTTTTCCCAGTCGAAGGGCTTTTCGATGAACGGTCTGTCGCTCTCGAAGTTTTTCAGTGGCAGGACGCCGGCCGCCGCTGCCACCAAGAAAGTCGCTTTCACCGGGGCGTTTGCCTTTTCCAGCACGCGCAGCGCAAACGTGCCGCCCAAACTGTGCCCGACCAAAATAGTGTCGGAAGTGTATTTTCCGTATTTTTCAAAGACTTCGAACCATTTTTCCGGCGTCTGGTCCTGCGGAGTCGGAAACTGGGGGACAATAACGTTGCAGCCAAGCCGCTCAAGTTCGCGCCTGAGCCAGCCAAACCAGTTCTCTTCCGGGTATCCGCCCGTTCCGTGGAAAATGAAGACGTTGGTCATCGGGAATTTTCACTACGGGCGGTTGTCTAATATTTTTTCCAGGGACTTTTCATCTAAGTGCAGCTGAATACTTTTAGTAGCTGCCTTTTCGAAGAGGATTAGTGGGGCTAATGCCATCGCACTATAGTAAAGAATACCCCATGCGGCTGATACTATTGGGCTTGAAAGCGGCGAATAAATGTTCGCGTTGATGTAGTATTGCGCCTTGTAGCTTGACAAAAGGTCAGGAAACAACGGGGCAAGAAATGTCCCGGCTAACAAGGCACAAAAGAAGGCAAGCAAATAAGCTGCCGCAGTTGTTACCAGCAATTTATGCTCAGCGCCGAGCTTATTTTCGAGGCGGATGTCAATAAATTTAACGGTAGTCGAGACCAAGAAGAAAAGGACTAGCGGCGGATTAAGCAAACCTATCGGCGAGGACATAAAGAGCCCGAACGTGCTTACTAGTAAGAGGATAAACATCAGCAAGTATGCTAGCCAATGTGCGTTGTAGCGTTCCTCGCCGCGAGTCGTTTGAATCGCAAGAGCGCCCGAAATAATGACGACAAACAATCCGAAAAATTCGAGCAGCAGCGTAGGCAATCCGTTATTTATGATCCAAAATCCTGTTTTTTCCGGAAAGAAAAAGGCAAGGGCGAAAAACAGCGCCATTGCTGCATTGAACGCTGTCGGAATCCGCCCTATCAAACTTCGCATTGAGTTATTTTGAAAGAGTGATTAAAAAGTAAATCGGTAACGAGTCGGAGTATCCGAACAGCGCGTCCTATTTCTTCTCTTCGTCGCCGTCGACGGGGATTTTCGGCGTTCCCGTGCCTGAGGAAATCAGGGGCGCGTCCTCGTCCTTTCTGAATCCCAAATCCCACGCCATCTGGCGGAACTCTTCGTCGGAAAGCGCGCTTTTGCGGTTCTCGTTGCGCATATAAACGTCCTTGACCTCGTCGGTGAGCTTGGCGACCTTCTTCTCGTTCTTTGCAGCGCTGTCGCCGAACAGTTCCCCGACCTTGTACTCGACCATGGCCTTGCCCGAGTGCTTGCCGATGACGATGTGCCGCTTTCCGCCGACTAGTTCGGGCGGGATGATTTCGTAAGTCAGCGGGTCCTTGAGCACGCCGTGGCCGTGGATGCCGGACTCGTGCGAAAACACGTTCTTCCCCACGATGGCCTTGTTGCGGGGCATCGGCAGGCCGCCGGCCTGCGCCACGAACTCGGCAAATTCGGTCAAGCCGCCCAAGTTGTAGCGCTTGACGCCGTAGTGCTGGTACAAAATGAGCAGCATTTTTTCCAGTTCGCAGTTTCCTGCGCGTTCGCCGATTCCGAGCATGGTGCAGCTCGCCCATCCCGCCCCGGCCTCGAGAGCGGCGACGGTGTTGGAAACCGCGAACCCGAAGTCGTCGTGGCCGTGGAACTCTATTTCCTTGATTTTTGTCTGTTTGCGGATCTTGCCGATTTTTTCGCCGACGGATTGCCACGTGGCGCATCCGACCGTGTCGCACACGCGGTAGGCCGTCGCGCCGCACTCCGCGACCTTGTCGATGAACTGTTTTTCGAACTTCCAGTCCGCCCGCGTCGAGTCCTCGCCGTGCACGAAAGATTCGAGCCCAAGCGAGTTCGCGTGTTCCAGCGCCTTTTCAATCCGCTGCAGCGCCTGCGCCCGCGTGATTCCAAGCTTTTTTTCAAGGTGCAAATCCGAAACGGGATGGCTTAACCCGACTTCTTTGACTCCGCTTTTGACGGCCTCGTCGATGTCGGCGGGGCTGGCGCGGCACCACGCCGCAATCCTGGTCTTGAAGCCGGCTTCGGCAATCATTTTCGCGGCCTTGCGGTCGGCGTCGTTGTACGTTGCAAAGGTCTCGAGCCGCTCGACCCCGATGCCGTCGAGGTATTCCGCAATCTTGAGCTTTTCGTTTGGCGAGAAATAGACTCCCGGCATCTGCTCGCCGTCGCGCAGTGTAGTGTCGTCCACCCTGACCTTGGACAAGTCGATTGCCAAATAACCCACCTTGGATGCAAATCACGCCCCTGCAAATTAAAAGTCTATGGTTTTCCTGCGAAATTCGCATTCTCCCTCCCGCCTCCCGCCAATTGCTTCTTAAATTCTCGTTCCCTTTTTTCTCCAGGTGGGTTTTTTGCGTTTCAAACAGGGCTCCATTGGCAGGGTTTTCCTCCTCCGCTTCGACGAGGGCGAGGACGTCCTTTCCGGCCTCAAAAAATTCGCGGCTTCCAAGAAAATCCGCGCCGCCTGGCTGCAGATGCTCGGCGCCACGGGCAAGACCGAACTTGTAAGCGCCGACGACCCGAAAATTCATTCCATCCTCAAGCTGCCCTACGCCAGTCCCCGTGAAATCGTCGGCACCGGCAACATTTTGTGGAAAAAGGAAGGCAGAAAAGACGTGCCCGTAATCCACTTGCACGCCGCGCTGGGTCAGCGCGGCAACGCCACCAAAACCGGCTGCGTGCGCGAAAATATGGTTGCCTATGCCTTCGTCGAAGTCCTCGTAGTCGAACTCAAGGGCTTGGGCGTGGGCCGGATCAAGGACGACAATACTGGGTTTTTCAAAATCAACGTCTGAAAGGTGGTTTTCCAAATGGCCAAGATCAAGCGCGCACTCGTCTCGGTTTCCGACAAGCAGGGCCTCGCCGAATTCGCCAAGGGCCTGTCCGGACTCGGCGTCGAAATCCTGTCGACCGGCGGAACCGCCAAGGCCCTCGCCGACGCCGGCGTTCCCGTCATCGAAGTCTCGGACTACACGGGATTTCCCGAAATGATGGACGGCCGCGTAAAGACCCTCCACCCGAAAATCCACGGCGGCCTTTTGGCCTTGCGCGACAACAAGAAGCACCTGGAAGAGGCCGAGAAAAACGGAATCAAGCTCATCGACATGGTCGTAGTCAACCTCTACCCCTTCGAGCAGACCGTTTCCAAAGACGGCGTCCAGCTTGAGGAGGCCATCGAAAAGATTGACATCGGGGGGCCGTCCATGCTGCGCTCCGGCGCCAAGAACTACAAGTCGGTTGCCGTGGTCTGCCGGCCCCAGCGCTACGGCGAAGTGCTGAAGGAAATGCAGGCGAACAATGGAGACCTGTCCGAGGCCACGTTGTCCTCCCTCGCGCTCGACGTATTCAACCACACTGCGCACTATGATTCCGCAATCTTCAATTTCCTCTCGCCCCGCCTCAATGGCGAAAAGTTCCCGCACTACCTGACGGTCTCCCCCGAGCGCGTGGCTGTGCTGCGCTACGGCGAGAACCCGCACCAGCAGGCCGCGTTCTACCGCGACAACTCTTTCAAGGAGCCCGCGGCTTCGAACTGCAAGGTGTTGTCGGGCAAGGAAATGTCGTACAACAATTATCTTGACGCCGAGTCCGGCATCGAGCTCATCAAGGAGTTTTCCGAGCCCGCCATTGCCATAATCAAGCACAACAACCCCTGCGGCACCGCGACGGGTTTAGACTCCGTCAAGGCGTACGAGGCCGCGCTTGCCTGCGACCCGGTCTCGGCATTCGGCGGAATCGTGGTCTCGAACCGTCCGCTGCCCGAAAAACTCGCCGAACTTATTTCCCAACGGTTTTACGAACTTGTCATCGCGCCGTCTTACGAGGGCAAGTCCGTCGAAATCCTCACCCAGAAAAAGAATTTGCGCGTCATCGAGCTTGCCGGAATCGACAAGGCAACGCGCGTTCCGGAAATCCACGTCAAGTCCATCGCCGGCGGCCTGTTGGCCCAGGACCGGAACGTTTCCCTGTTCGGCCCCGACGGCTTCAAGACCGTGACCAAGCGCGCGCCGACTCCCGAGGAAAAGGATGCCCTCGAGTTCGCGTGGAAAGTGTGCAAGCACGTCAAGTCCAACGCTATCGTCTACGCCACGCGCGACCGTTCAATCGGCGTGGGCGCGGGCCAGATGTCGAGGGTGGATTCTGCCAACATCGGCATAATGAAGGCGGAGAACGCGGGCCTGTCGGTCAAGGGGACGGTGATGGCGTCGGACGCGTATTTCCCGTTCCGCGACGGAATCGACGCCGCGGCCAAGGCCGGCGTTACTGCGATTGTCCAGCCCGGCGGCTCGATTAACGACCAGAAAGTAATCGACGCTGCCGACGAACACGGCATTGCCATGGTGTTCACGGGAATGCGCCACACGCGGCACTGAAGTTCGGCGATTGCCGTTGTGGAAAGGCTTTATATTTGGCGAATTGAAAAAATTTTCTTTCAAAAACCAGCCGGTGGTGTTTCATTAATATGGCAAAGTCTCCGCAAATCGACAAGGGCACTTGCATTGGCTGAGGCCTGTGCACTGCCACGTGCGCCAACGTCTTCAAGATGGGTTCCGACGGCAAGGCCCAGGTTTCCAACCCGTCGGGCGACTCGGAAGAGTGCATACAGTCCGCAATCGACTCCTGCCCCGTCCAGGCCATCAGCTGGAAAGAATAGTTTCTACCGTTTCCAGCACTCTTTCTCTTTCGGCCCTTTCGGGCACGGAGAAAAACGCGTATTTTTCCAGTGTCGTTCCATAGCGCGACAAATCCTTGAGCAACACGCCGCGTTTTTCCATTTCCTTCCGAAAGCCGGAGCCGTTTATTCCGAGGTTTGTCAAAGAGGCCAGGAAAAAAGTAGTCTTCGATTCCAATGGGTTCAATCCGATTTGCTTCAATTCCCTGCAAAACCCGTTCTTTTCCGCTTCAAACTCGTTGACTCTTTTTTCTGCTCCCTCTTCCAAAGCCGCCAACGCCCCGGCAATGCTTGTCGAAGCAACGCCGAACAATTCCAATGTCCTTTCCGTCTGCTTCAATTCTCCGATTGTTCCGGCATTTCCCACCAGATAGCCTATTATCAGTCCTGCAAGGCCGAAGCACTTGGAAAAACTCCGCGACACCAGCAATTTTTCTTCCTCGACCGCCAGTTTCGCCATGGTTCGTTTGCTCAATTCAAAATAGCACTCGTCAACCAAGACTTTCGCGCCACTTTCCAGCAATAGTCCTACTTCCTTCTCGTCTCCAAGCACGTTTCCGGTGGGATTGTTGGGGTTGCAAACATACGCCAGTCCCGCGCCCCGGCTTTTTTCCATCAAGTCGCCAAAATCAGCTTCGAATTTTTCGTTCAATGCGCTTTTTTCGACTTTGGCGCCAAAAATCTCTGCGCTTTCTTCCAAGACCGAATAGCTGGGCCAAAAGCACGCTGCTTTTTTCTCGGCAAATTCCTGACAGCAAAGCCGGATAGACTTGTCCGAGCCGTTTACCACCAGCACGTTTTCCCTTCCGATTCCGCAGTACTCGGCAATTTTTTGCTCCAGTTTCTCGAGTTTTCCCGCTCCGTAGCGGTTCGTGTTTGCAGCGGCTTTTCTCACTGCTTCCGCT
>CAYVQS010000024.1:0-7466 GCA_964453195.1 Microcaldota archaeon
CCTCAAGCGCGTGACCGAAGGCGACAAGAAGAAGAAGCTCGAAGGCTTCCAGAACGAGAAGCGCGCGCACAAGATGCTCGAGCACGTCGCGCTCAAGCAGAAAAAGACGCTCCAGCAGGCCATGCGCGAAGCCGGCATCCCCCTAGTCGAAAAATACGGCGACCTGTACTCCGCGTTCGAAGCCATTTCCGCCGGAGAGCTTCCCCCCGAGGAACTGATTCCCAAGGCCTGGCTCGAGGCCATCACCGAGACCGCCAAGCAGGAAATCAAGCCCAAGGAAGTCTCCGAGCGCGCAGAACTCTCGCTCCAGTCCTTCGCAGGCGACGGCCTGGCGCGCATCAAGAAAATCCTCGCGCAAATCCCCAAGCTCTCTTCCAAGGGCGTCGAAGTCTCCGTCCACTACCTCGGCGCGCCGCGCTATTACATCGACGTAGTCGCTCCCGACCACAAGGCCGCCGACAAAGTGTTGACCAAGGCGGAACAGCTGCTTGAGTCCTCGAAAAAGGACAAGATGGAATACGAGCTCGTACGCACCAAGAAATAAATTCCGCACCAGAAAGTGAGTCCGGTTGAAACAGCTCAAGAAATGCCCGTCGTGCGGCACCTACACCCTTCTCGATTCCTGCCCGAAATGCTCTTCCCAGACCCTTTCGGCGCATCCCGCGAAATACTCGCCGCACGACAAGTACGCGTCCTACCGCAGAAAAGAAAAATTCGGATGACTTGAAAATGGCCGCAAAAAAGAAAACCGTAAAGCCGAAACTCCGCGCCAAGGCCGCCAAGGCCCCGTCCTCGCTCGTCGAATCCGTGATCCTCCAGTCCTCCAAGCCAAGCCTCCGCGACCCCATCCTCATAGTGGGCATGCCCGGCATCGGCTTCGTCTCCAAGATCGCCGTCGACTTCCTCGTCCGCAAGCTCAAGGCAAAGAAATTCGCAATCCTCTACTCGCCCCACTTTCCCAACCAGGTGCTGTCGTTCAAGAACGGCAAGCTCCGCCTCTTTTCCGCGCGTTTCTACGTCCACAAGGGCAAAAAGCGCGACTTGGTCTTCCTCCGCGGCGACATCCAGCCCCTCACCGTCGAGGGCCAGTACGAAGTCGCAGGCAAGGTCCTGTCCTACTTCAAGTCCCTCGGCGGCAACGAAGTGGTCGCCATGGCGGGCTTCGCAGTCAACGAAAAGCGCGAGCACCCCAAGATATTCGCCACCGCAACTTCGAAGCCCCTGTTCTTGAAATACCAGAAAATCGGCGCCAGCGCCAGCGGCCAGGTCGTCCCAATAGTCGGCCTCGCCGGCATGTTTCCCGCGCTTGCCAAGCTCTATTTAATGCAGGGCGCCTGCCTGCTTGTCGAGACTCCCGGCAACATAGTCGACGCCAACGGCGCCAAGGCCCTCGCGGACTTCCTCTCGAAGTACCTGGGCGAAAAGTTCGACACCGCGCACCTTGAAAAGCGCGCGCAGAAAACCGAAGCGCTTCTCAAGCAGGTCGAGGAACAGGCGCGCGCCGAACAGCAGAAAGCAGCAGGCGCGCCCGGCGCCCAGGACGCCCTCTCCTACATTCGTTGAGTTTTTCCGCTCATTTTTAATTAGCTCCGCGCGTCTTCCATTCATGCATTCCAAGCGCGGCCAGGCGTCGACCGAAATCATCATCCTGTTCGCCATAGTCCTGGTAATCGCCCTGGCGACTCTGCCCTCGGTCCTCGGCGAGTCGCTCGTGGGCCAGAAGGTCACGGCCCAGGAATCCGAAGACTACTGGTACCGCGCCGACTTGGGCCTCAGCGCGCCATATTTCGGCGACGGCGCCTCCGGCAAAATAACGCTGTGGAACAACAAGAGGTTCGCAATCACCTTCGTCAACATCTCGGACGAGGCCGGCAACCTCGTCAGCGGCTCTGCGAACGAAAACCGCGCAGTCCAGGCCGGCCAGCAGTATTCCGTGACCACGCATTCTTCGGGCCGGCCGTGCGACGGCAAGGAATCGGGCGCAGAGTACGAGCTCAAGCCCGCAATCTTCTACAAAGACGCTTCTTCCCCTGCGCGCACCTACGTCTTCCGCGGCTCCAAGCCCCTCTCGGGCAACTGCAGGTGAATGGGCATGAAAATCTTCGCCGACCTGCACTTTCATTCCAAGTATTCCCGCGCAGTCAGCCCCGACATGGATTTGGAGCATCTCGCCGCAGGCGCGAGGATAAAGGGCCTCCAGCTTTTGGGCACCGGCGACTTTTCCCACCCCCTGTGGTTCAAGGAACTCAAGTCCAAGCTCGAGCCCTCGCCCTTCGAAGGGCTTTACCAGCTGAAAAAAGAGTCCGGCGAAGCCGGCAACAGAGTATTATTCATGCTGACCAACGAAGTCGCCACGTTTTTCTCCGACGCCGGCAAAAGCCGAAAGGTGCACCACGTCCTGCACGCGCCTTCTTTCGAAGTCGTCGAACAACTCAACGACCTCTTCGCCAAGCGCTCCAACCTCGCGGCCGACGGAAGGCCTATGTTCGCGCGCACGAGCTGCGCCGAACTTGCCGACATTTGTTTTTCCGTCTCGAAAGAAATTGCAATCGTTCCAGCACACTGTCTCCTTCCTTCTGAATTGCTGCACTGCAACGATTCATTGAAGAAATTTGAAGACATTTTAGTTGGAGATGCCGTTCTGACCCATAAGGGTCGTTGGAAAAAAGTTGAAAAGGTCTTAACAAGAGAATACGCCGGCAAGCTTGTCCAGGTCATTCCTCAATATTTCCGCCAAGGGCTTTCAACTACGCCAGAGCATCCCTTTTTCGCAATCAAGACCGTAAAGAAGTGCCCATCGACTCACGGAACTTGTCGCCCTCTCTGTGCTTCAAGTTCTTCGTGTGCTAGACGGTATTTTGCCAAATACGCGCCGGTGTGGGTTCAGGCAAAGAACCTCGAAGTGGGAGATGCCCTTGCATTTCCCCGTCAGCGCGTAGTGAAAGACCTAGAATATTTAGACGTTTCTGGTTATTTGCCAGAATATGCTACTGAAAACGGATTTTTGCGAGTAAAAAGCTCTCGGTTTAAGCCGATTCCCGCAAGACTTCGCCTGGACAGTGGCTTTTGCAGGCTAGTTGGCTATTATTTGGCAGAAGGATACGTCAACTCCAATTTGGATTCTGTGGCGTTTTGTTTTTCTTCGAAAGAGAAAAAATATGCAAAAGACGTCTGTTTTTTAGTCAAAAAATACTTCGGTCTGGCGCTTTCCCGCAGAATAGACGACGTGGCGTCTCACGGCGTCGAATTAGTCTTTTATTCTCAACCGATGGCGCGTATTTTTAGGCGATTGATTTATTCCGAGCAAGTTGCGCGCGCAAATACCAAGGTGTTGCCTAAGTTTATGTTGTATTTGAAGCCCGAAAAACAGGCGCAATTGTTTTTGGGCTGGTGGCGCGGAGATTCCGGCTATACCGTTTCCCGGCTATTGGCTGCTCAATTCCAAGTAATCTGCCTCAGGCTTGGTGTTATGCCTTCGATTGCCATAGACTCCGTGCGGAGCTTTGAAAAACGGGGGAAACACGTGGTTTCAAGAGAAGGGCGCAGAGTATGCGCGGGCTCCGATTTAGTCGCGTTTTCAAATCTTTCTTTCTTTGATGATTCGTATGGCTTGTTGCGCGACCCCTGCTTTAAAAAATTCAGGACGAAACGGGCAACTCGCCACGGCTGGCTTGACGAAAACTACGCTTATCTGCCGATAAGAAAAATTGTAGAAAAAAAATATTCTGGCTCTGTCTATAACTTGGAAGTCGAAGACGACAATTCCTATGTTGCGGAATTTGCAGCAGTTCACAATTGTTGGACGCCGTGGTTCGGAATCTTCGGCTCCGAATCCGGCTACGACTCCCTCAAAGAGGCCTTTCAAGGCCACGAAAAGAACATTTTCGCCATCGAAACCGGCATGTCCAGCGACCCCGCGATGAACTGGCGGCTTTCCCAGCTCGACTTGGTCTCGCTGATGAGCAATTCGGACTCGCATTCGCCGCACCCCTGGCGCCTGGGCCGCGAGTGCAACTGCTTCGATTTTCAATTATCCGAAGGCACTGGCGCAAACGAGCGGCTCTCCTACCAGAGCCTGTTCAAAGCCGTCAAGAAAAAAGACAAGAACCGCTTTTTGTTCACGATAGAAACCGACCCGTCCTACGGCAAATACCACTTCGACGGCCACCGCCTCTGCAATTTCTCTTCTTCGCCCGAAGAGTCCAGGAAACTCAAAGGGGTTTGCCCGGTCTGCCATCGTCCGCTGACAATCGGCGTGCTGAACCGCGTCGAGGAACTCGCCGACCGGCCGGAAGGATTCCTTCCTCAAGGCGTCATTCCGTTCAAGTCCCTGCTTCCCCTGCACGAGCTCCTCTCGGCCTCGCTTGGCGAGGGCCTGTATTCCAAGAAAGTCGCCGCGCTTGCCGAAAAAACGTACTCTGCGCTGGGAAGCGAGCTATCCGTTTTGCTGGACGCGCCAAGAGAACGGCTCGAAGCCGTTGCCGGGGAGAAACTCGCGCAAATAATCTTGCTCAACCGCGAAGGCGGGCTCTTCGTGAAGCCGGGCTTCGACGGCGAGTACGGCGTCGCCCAGATTCCCGACGAGCTGAAAATAGGGGAAAAGAAGGAACGCAAGCCGTCGGCCGAAAAGCAGGCCAAGCCAAAAGAAGAGAAGCAGAAAGGGCTGTCGGACTATTTCTGATTTTCGGCTAGTGGTGCCACCAGTAGTAGAGGCCCCAGATTGCGGTAAAGACCAGGAACCAGTCTATCTGCAGGGCGTTGGAGAAAAGCAGGATGGAAAGCAGGACTTCGCCGGCGAGGAAAATAGTGATTGCGTCGTAGCCCCAGATTCTCCCCTTGGCGATTCCGCCGCCCGACGGCGCGGGATACGCCGCAGGCGCCGCGGCACCGCCGCCCTGGCTTATCGGCGTGACGTTGCCGGTCGCCGGGTCCACCTGGACCGCGAAGCCGCACTTGCGGCAGTAAACGATGTTGTTTGCGGCGTCGACGTCGAGGTTCGGATTGCCGCACTGCGGGCAGGAAACGTCCATGGCTATCGAACAGCATAATCCTTGCCTTGTTTAAAAAACTATTCGCACTCACTCCGTCGGCAAGCCTTTAAACCGGCTTTTCCCTGCTTCCTCTTGTGGCGGAAAAGGCGCTTTTGTGGAAAACGCTCGGCGACCAAATAGTCCGGTGCCAGTTGTGCTCGCATTACTGCCGCATCCTGCCAGGCAAGCGCGGCTTCTGTCAGGCGCGCGAAAACCGCGGCGGCACGCTCTTTTCCCTCGTCTTTGGCAGGCCCGTGGGAATAGCGGTGGACCCGATAGAAAAAAAGCCGTTCTTCCACTTCCGCCCCGGCACCAAGTGCCTGTCGTTCGGAACCGTCGGGTGCAACTTCCGCTGCCTGGGCTGCTTCGTTCCCGGAACGCCAATAGTTACCGAAAAAGGATTGGTACCTATAGAAGAAATTTTCGAGAAAGGTACTGACGAGGAATTCAAGGAAGGAACTTTTGCGAGAAAATCTGGTTATTCGGTAATCACGCATGCTGGCACGTTTTCCAAGGTAGTTCGCACTTTCAATCACCTGTTTGACGGCGAACTTGTGGTGGTTAAGCCGCATTATTTGCCTGAATTCAGGTGCACGCCATATCATGAGCTTTTCGTTTGGCGGAACGGCAAAATCAGCAAGGTGAAAGCGGGCGAGTTGCGCCAGGATGATTTTCTTCTCGTTCCAAAGAATTTTCCCGAACTGTTCGAAGAAGAGCTTGACGCTGAAAAACTTCTTTCACAACGCGCCGTCAAGACCCGGAAAGCCAAGCGCAAGTCCCTGCCTGTAATCAACCGCATTCTGGAAATGCGCGCCGCAGGAATGACTTCGAAGCAGATAGGACTTGCGACCGGAATGCATCCTGCCTACGTCCGAACGTTGTTTTCCAGAATCAAAAGGCACGGTGCGGATTTTCTGCGCTATGACCTAATCACTCTAGTCGGGAAAAACGGGCGCGTAAGATTCAAGTTCGAAAAAAGCGCAGGAATCCCCCGGCGCATACCGTTTGACGAGGACCTCGCCGCCCTTTTAGGATATTATTGCTCTGAAGGAAGCGCGTACCCCTTCAAGAACAGGCCAAACGCGCACGGAATACTGTTTTCGCTAGGACTACACGAAGCAGCTTTGGCTGAAAGAATCTGTGACCTCGTGGAAAAAATCTTCGGCTTCAAGCCTACTGTGCGGACCCGAAAAACCGCTCTAATGATAGTCATCAATTCGACGTCTTTGGCCCTTTTGTTCAAAATGCTTTGCGGCAACGATGCCCATTCCAAAAAAGTTCCCGGCCAGCTGTTGTTCGCGCCCAGGCCGGTGGTCCGCGCCTTTCTCAAGGCTTGCAATGAAGGCGACGGCTGGACCAAGGGAACGGACCATCCATTGAGCATCGATACCGTCTCAAAAGAACTGGCGCGCGGATTGTATTTTCTCTTTCTTCGGCTCGGAGTATTGCCTTCCTTTTATGCGTGGAATCCCTCGACAATGAAAACCCTAGAAGAGCGCACGGTTTCCCAGTCCTTGCTCTACTATGTCAAGGTTTATGCCGGGAGGTCGAGGCAGGTTGCCGGTCTTGCACCTGCGGCATCCACGCGCAACAACGTGCTATTCAAGGAAAACGAGCAGTATTTTTTCGTCCCCGTGCACAAGCTCTCGCGCGAAGCCTATTTCGGTCCCGTTTACAACCTTGAAGTGGAAAACGACCATTCTTATCTTGCGTCGTTCGCGTCGGTGGGGAACTGCCAGAACTGGGAAATCTCCCAGGCGGTCGCCGAAGACTCTGGCGGGCCGCTGGTCTCTCCCGAGCACATAGTCGAGACGGGGTTCGAAAACGAGTGCGACGGCTTCGCCTACACCTACAACGAACCCACCATCTTCTTCGAGTACTGGCGCAGCGTTGTCCTCGCCTGCCGGGCGAAGGAAAAAGAGCACAAGATTCCCAAGGCCGATCGGAAATACCACGTCATGGTCAGCAACGGTTTTTTCACCAAGGAGTTCTGGGACGCGGTGATGAAAGAAAAACTGCTTGACGCGGTGCGGATAGACCTCAAGAGCTTCAGGAAGGAATTCTACAACCGCTACTGCTCGGCCCGCCTGGAACCCGTTTTGGAAAACATCAAAAGAGTCCACGAGTCGAAGATTCCCCTCGAAGTCATTACCCTGGTCATTCCCGGGGAAAACGACTCGGACGAAGAGCTGTCCGCGCTTTGCGCCTGGCTTGCCTCGGTCTCGAAGGAAATCCCGCTGCACTTCTCCCGCTTTTTCCCGTACCACAAGGCGCTGGACCGCGAAGCCACTTCCGACGAGACGCTCCTTGGGGCCCGGCGGATTGCGCTTGACGCAGGCCTGAAGTACGTCTACGTCGGCAACGCCTTCATTCCCGGAGCCGAGGATTCCAAGTGCCCCAAGTGCGGCAGCCTGCTGGTCGCCAGGACGGGCTTCG
>CAYVQS010000024.1:7476-12234 GCA_964453195.1 Microcaldota archaeon
GAGTCCTCGGTCATCGGCCTTGCAAAAAAGCGCGGCGGTGCCGCCTGTGCAAAGTGCGGCGAAAAAATCCCGTTCGTCCTGTGAAATTCGCGCCCCTTCTTTTCAGAAACCATTTTTAACCCGACGCGCCTAGTTTTTCCATCTCAAAATCCACCGCAATTCCGTGAACTTTCAATGGGCATTTTCGACAAATTCTTTACCTGGATGGGCAGCTTCTTCGGCAAGAAGAAAAAGTTCTCGCTGGGGCTGTACGGCCAGGTCAACGCCGGCAAGACGAGCTTGGCCAACCGCATTTCCATGGACTGGCTCGGCGAGGAAGTCGGCAAGGTCTCCGAAGTCCCGCATGAGACGCGCACCGTGCAGAAAAAAGAGCACGTGGTAATCAAGTCCGCAGGCAAGACGCTTGAGATGAACTTGCTTGACATGCCGGGAATCGCCACCAAGGTGGACTACAAGGAGTTCACCAAGTTCGGCATGGCCAAGGACGCGGCCCAGCAGCGCGCGAAGGAGGCGACCAAGGGCATCATCGAGGCAATCAAGTGGCTGGAGAACGTCGACGTCTCGCTCGTCGTGATGGACTCGACGCTCGACCCTTTGACCCAGGTCAACATTACCATCCTCGGCAACCTCGAGGCCCGCAAAATCCCCATCATCATCGTCGCAAACAAGATTGACGACAAGAAGGCCAAGCCCGAAAAAATCAAGGAAGCCTTCCCCCAGTACGAAGTCGTCGAAATCTCCGCCCTGACCGGCGAAAACATCAACAAGCTCTACGAAACCATTGCCGAAAAAGCGTGACAAAGGTAATTCGATGGCAAAGGATGAAGGCATTCAGATAGAGTTCGTGAACCTTTTTGGAAAAAGGTTCATCAAAAACCGGACGGCGTAAGAAATGGCTCGCGATGAAGGCATTCAGATAGAATTCGTCTCAGCGAAGAGCCTCGGCGGCAAGTCCAGCGACGAAAAAATCAAGGCAGTAATCGCCGCGGTCAAGAAGGGCAAGATCGTGGTCCTGGAGGCCGCGCTTTCGCGCCAGGAGGAAAAAGAGCTCATCCAGAAGACCATGGAAACCGTTTCCAGCGACTTTTCGGGCGTGGAGATTTCCTCGTTCGGCGAGGAACCAGAGGACATCCGCGCCCAGCTCATCCGAATGCTGGGCGGCAAGACCACGGGCCTCACCGTAATAGGGCCGGCCAACCTCGTCAAGCAAATCAAGCGCGACCCCGACAAGCTCAACCTCTTCGCCGGCAAGTAATTAGTGCGCCGCGGGCTTGATCATTATTCCGTCGCCTAGTTTGCGGACAAGGACTTTCTTTCTCGGAACAAGCCCAAACCCCCGAGCCAAAGCTGCGGGAATAGTAACTGCGACCGACGAACCGACTTTTACTACATGGCGTTCGACAGACTCGCCTTTTTCCATTGCCTCGATTTTCCGCATCACTTCTTCGGAATAGGCGATTTCGCCGCACGAGCCGCACTTGTAGGCTTCGACAAAAACGCCTTTCGAAACTTCATCCATTATTTTGTGCAGTTTTCCCTTGTTGCACGCGCCGCAAGCCGTTCCTTCCAAGTTCATTTTCTCTTCCTCGTTCTTTCGTTCCAAAACGCCGTGATTACAAAACAATAATCCTTCATTTCTCGGAACACTACTATCAATTCTCCTCACCGGTATTTTTTCCTGCTCTTGAACTTGTTTTGCTCTCCGTCAAGTTCCCGCTTGCCCGTATTGACACAGTCAATCGCCAAGTCAACGTCGATTTTCTTGTCTTCCCGGTAGTGCTTCGAGAAGAGAAACGACTTGTCCAAACCCCAACACCAGCCATACTTACGTATTAGTATTAATACTTATAAATCTGTTGTTGACAATTTTCAACAAATCCAAGTTGCCAGTGAAGAAAAACGTTTTCAGGCGTGTTTTCCGGTGAATTCCGCCGCTTGTCAGCCCATACCAATAATATATTTTCCGCCCTCTTTCTCTCATCCAATCACGGGTAGGCCCCATATGCCGCATAAATGCGTTAAATGCGCGAAGTACTTCGCCGACGGCAGCCCCGAGCTCATGAAAGGGTGCCCGTGCGGCGGCCGCGTGTTTCTGTTCATCCGGCCCGAGCAGATGTCGCTTAAGGAGCTTTACGACGCCGGCGTCGAAATCGCGGTCCAGAACGACCGCATCCAGGAACTTGCAAAGAGCCAGCCAGTTTCCATCGAACTCGACCTCGAAGGCGCCGGTTCCTTCGAGCCTTCTAGCCAAGAAACCAAGATAGTCGGCGGGCAGCCCGCTGGCGAACTGCCCTCGGCAGCGGCCATGCGCTCGGCCGCGACCAAAAAGCCCGCCAGCGGCGCGGCGTCCCACGTCATTTCCGTCTCCAAGGCCGGCGTGGTCGGAGTAAGGGTTCCGCCAAAGGCCCGGCCCAAGGAAGCCGATGCCGCGGAAAACGTCACCATCGTGGAAAAAGGCGTCTACGAACTCGACCTGGACGGCCTGATGAACGGCGACCCCCTGGTCGTCCGGAGCCAAAACGGCGTCTACTACGTCAAGATTCCCGCAGTCAAGAAAAAGAAAGAGGCTGCCGGGAAACAAAGAAGTTAAATATCCGGCCCGGATAACAGGCTTGAAATCAAGAAAGGGGTGTTTTTGCTTGAAGCGCGCCGGTTTGCTCGTGTTCTCCGCTCTCGTGTTCGCCAGCCTGTTGTTCGGCTGCATCGGCCAAAGCCCGGCGCAGGCAACGCCGACCCCCGAAGCCACTTTAGAACCGTCCGCCACTGCGATAGCCACTCCGCTTCCCACCGCCACCATCCAGCCCACGCCGCTTGCAACCACTACTTCCGAACCCACCAGCCAGCCCTCGGTCCAGACCTCGGACGGCCTCGCCGACATCAAAGCCGGCCTCGAAACCGCCACCAACACTTTCTTGGAACAAAAAGGCTCCAGCGACCGGATTTCCATGACCAAGCTTTCCGCCACCGTGGCCGGCCTCAACCAGATCACGCGCGAATACTACGAAGGCGAAGTCTTCACCACGGTCTCGGAAAACGGCGTCTCCAAGACCATGAAAATCCGCCTCCACCTCCAGGAAATCTTCAAAGGAGAATACTACGAAAAAGGCTACACTCCAAGCGGCGAACGCACCGTGGCCGGCCGCCTGATGAAATACTCCTCGGGAATCAGTTCCACGCCCTCCAAAACCGGCCTCTACTGCCAAAACGGCAAATACTACGCCTACGTAGAATACTCCGGCACCACTACTATTCCCATCGACGACCTCTTTTCCGCCCTCGTCCCAGCCTGCCCCGAGTAAAAAACCCGGTTTTCGGCCCAATTTTGCCGGCCAAACCCCCCTTTTCAGCCTACCGGCCCGGCGGCTCTTTTCCCACCCAGCCTGCCGTCCCACAGCCAAAAACACCTCCCCCTTACCAACCAATCCGGCCTCTTTCCGCCTTTCCCCCGCCAGAAGGCCCGAAACAAACCCCTTTCGCTTCCCGTCGCCCTTTCCCCCATAGCCCGGAGTTCTCCCCGGCTTTTCGGGGCCAAAGCACCACCCGGCTCGGCCGCAAAACCCGCCAAAAAACCGCCAAATTACCAGCCCGCCAAACGGTCGTTTTCTGCCGTTTTAGCGCCTAAAACCGCATTTCCGTCTCCCGTCAATCCTTCCATCGTCAACTGTCCCTTTTTTCGGGAGAAGCTTTAAATAAGCCGCAAAAGTCATCTATTGGCCCACAGCAGTCAGAAACGATCGACGGATTCTATCGACATTTGTCGATAAATCGATGCGTTTTTAAACATCTGATGTGGAAGGTAGTAAAGACGAATATGTCTTAATACGACAAATGTCTTAATACGACAAACAACAGGCCACGGGGTCCGCAAGGGCTTTGGAGGCCTGTATAGGTGGTATAAGAATGAAAAGCGTAAGCGTGAAGAAAATCGCTGCCATCGGTGCAGGCGCTGCCCTAGTCGGCGCGGCACTCGCGGGCGCGGTTAACGTGGACAGCACTGGCTTGTCCGCATACAAGTTCTTCACTAACGGTGAACCCGCAGTGAAGATAGTAGTCGGTGGAAAGGCTCAGCCGTCCGACGCAGTTGCCGCTGCAAACATTGCAGCAATGATCGGCAACCTCGCATACACGGACGAAAGCGTGGCCGTTGACACCGCAGGCGTATCGTGCGCCGCAGGTACTGAAGCAGGATCTTGCGGAGTTGACGCAGCCTCCAAGAAGGTGACTTTCTCGGTCACTGTTCCCGGAACCAGCTCGGCGACTTCGTACCTGATGAAGACCTTCATCAACGACAACCTCGACGTAAACGTCGACACGACTAGAAACTCGACCAGCTCCTACGACGGCAGCTTGTCCACTGGCCACGCCAAGTACGTGACTAAGGACAACACTGACGTCCTGAAACTGGCCAACGAGGGCAAGATTTCGAACCACAAGAGCTTGGACGTCAAGCAGGAGCAGAAGGTCTACCTGTTTGCGAACACCAAGTACGACACTACGGACAAGGCTCTGATCTCCCAGACCATGCGCGCGGCATACGTGCTTGCGTTCACTCCGAACCCCCTGCCCATCTGCTGGGACACTTCGAAGAACGCGACTGACGCCTCGTGCTCGGAGTCGGACCGCCTGAAAAAGACGCACACCAAGGTCAACTTCCTTGGCGAGGAGTGGGTAGTCGTTGACTACACTCTCACCGACGCGTCCTACGGTCCCGTGACTTCGTTGACTCTCGGAAAGGAAACCGGCTACAACCCGTACATG
>CAYVQS010000025.1:0-12189 GCA_964453195.1 Microcaldota archaeon
TAAAGAAGGCGAAGCTGGTTGCGAACCCCGGATGCTATGCGACTTCAATCATCCTTGCCCTCGCGCCGTTCGCGAAGTCGGCCGCGAGCCTCGTGGTCGATTCTTGTTCGGGGGTTTCGGGGGCGGGAAACGCCCCTACGGAATTCAACAGTTTCTGCAACGCGGCCGAGGACGTGCTGGCGTACGACGCGACTGGCCACAAGCACCTGGCCGAGATGAAGCAGGAACTTTGCGCGCAGTTGGCGTTCACGCCGCATTTGGTGCCGATGACGCGGGGAATCCTCTCCACCTGCCACCTGCAGTTCGCGCAGCCGGTTTCGCAGGCGGAACTGGAGGATAAATTGCAGGCGGCTTACGCTGGAAAGAAGTTCGTCAAGATTGTGGAAAAGCCAAAGAATGCGGGAAAGGGCTGGATGCCGTCGGCGAAGATGGCGCGGGGAACGAACAACTGCATCATCGGCGCCGAGGCGGACTCGGAGAACTCGGCGGCAGTGCTGGTGTCTGCGATAGACAATTTGGTAAAAGGCGCGGCGGGGCAGGCGATCCAGAACGCGAACCTCATGCTCGGACTGAAAGAGGGTGCGGGGCTGCCGGTTTCGCCGATTTTTCCGTAAAAAGTGATTGAAATGAAGATTTTCGTTCCAAAGGGATTCAAGGCTGCCGGCGTGCACGCCGGTTTCAAGAAGGAAAAGCCCGACTTCGCGGCAATAGTCTGCGACACGCCTTGCAATTGGGCCGGCGTGTTCACGACCAACAAGATGGCCGCGGCGCCGGTAAAAGACTGCAAGTCGAAACTTGGCGGGACGGTCAAGGCAGTGATTGCCAACAGCGGGGTTGCCAACGCGTGCACCGGGAAAAACGGAATGGCCTCGGTTTGGGAATCGTGCAAAATCGCGGCAAAAAAATTCCAGTGCAGCCAAGCGCAAATCCTCCAGGCGTCGACGGGAGTGATTGGGCGGCCGCTTGACCCCGCGAAAATCGCAAAGGGAACGGAATTGGCCGAAAAAGGCCTCGGCAACGGGGAAAATGACTTTCTGGCCGCGGCGAAGGCGATAATGACCACGGACAAGTCCGAGAAAATCTCGTGCAGCCAATTCAAGGCGGACACCGGAGAGACAATCACCATCCTGGGAATGGCCAAGGGCGCGGGAATGATCAACCCGGCAATGGCGACGATGCTGTGCTTCTTGATGACCGACGCGAAAATGGAAAAAAACGAGCTGCAGAAGGCGCTGGAACAGGCGGTTTCCAAGAGCTTCAACTGCATTTCGGTGGACGGCGAGACCAGCACCAACGACTCGGTGTTTTTGCTTGCAAGCGGAAAGTCGGGAAAAGTCGGGGCGGGGACGCCTGATGCTGAAAAGTTCGGGAACGCGCTTGGGAAGGTGTGCAAGGAACTTGCAATCAAGATAGTGTCCGACGGGGAAGGCGCGTCCAAATTATTGGAGGTCAGCGTCACTGGCGCGGCAAGCGACGAGGACGCGTCGAAAGTTGCGGCCGCGGTCGCCAATTCGCTGCTTGTAAAGACCGCGCTTGCCGGCGGGGACCCGACCTGGGGCCGGATTGCCTCGTCGGCCGGGGCGTCGGGCGCCGCGGCGGAGGAAGGCAAGACGAGCGTGTCGATCGGGGGGATAATGCTGTTCGAAAAGGGCGAGCCTACGGGAAAAGAGGCGCTTGCAGCGGAAAGGATGAAACTTGGGAAGATAGTGGTGGAAATCGGCCTGGGCCTCGGGAAGGGCGCTGCAGTTAAATGGGGCTGCGACCTGAACCACGCCTACGTCGACGTGAATTCGAAATATTGCACTTGAGGAAAAGGGGTTTTGGAAATGAACGTGCAGGAAATAGTCGAATCGCTGGAATACGCGAAGCTTTTTTCGGGAAAAACGGTGGTGGTCAAACTTGGCGGCGAGCTTTTGGACGAAAAGCATGCGGCCGGAATCGCGCAGGACTTGGCCCTGATGAAGAGCCTCAAGATTGACGTGGTAATTGTGCACGGCGGCGGCAAGAAGCTGTCGGAGCTTATGGAGAAGCTGGGCAAGAAGCCGGTCTTCGTCGACGGAAAGCGGGTGACGGACGACCAGACGCTGGAACTTGCGGAAATGGTGTTCGTTGGAAACTCCAAGTCGAGGCTCGTGCAGTCGCTCGTGGCGATTGGGGAAAAGCCCGTCGGCCTTTCGGGGCGCGATGCCGGGTTTATTGTAGCGCGCAAAATCCAGGGGCTTGGAAACGTGGGCAAAGTCGAGAAAATATCCTGCGAGCTTCCCAAGCTGCTGCTTTGCAACGGGTTCATGCCGATAATCAGCAGCCTTGGCTATTCCAAGAGCGACGGCGTGCTCAACCTAAACGCCGACGAGCTGGCGGTATCGGTTGCAAAGGCGCTTGGCGCAGAAAAACTGGTGTTTTTGACCCAGGTGGACGGCGTGCTGGATGCCAGCGGAAAATTGGTATCCCAGCTTTCGGAAAAGGACGCGAAAAAAATGATTGCGGAAAAAGTCGTTGACGGCGGAATGATCCCCAAGGTGGAATCCGCGCTCGATGCCGTCGCATCGGGAGTAAAGCGCGTGCACATAATCAACGGCACCAAGCCCCACGCGCTGCTTGCCGAGCTGTTCTCCGAAAAGGGAATCGGCACTATGATGGTAAAGTGATTTCCCGAATGCCGGACATAATTTGACGGCAGCAGAAGCGTGATTTTAATGAATGCAAAAAAACTGACAGAAAAGCACGTGATTAACACCTACAAGCGGTTTAACGTGGAAATCGCAAAGGCAAGCGGCGCCGAAGTCTGGGACTCTTCGGGAAAAAAATACGTGGACTTCTGTTCCGGAATCGGAGTAAATTCAGTAGGCCACTGCCATCCGAAAGTGGTCGCGGCAATCAAGAAACAGGCCGAAACGCTCATGCACTGCTCCAACCTCTATTATTCAAGGCCGCAGGCCGAACTTGCCGAAAAACTGGCGGGGCTCAGCGGGCTGGAAAAGGTTTTTTTCTGCAACAGCGGGGCCGAAGCGGTCGAGGCGGCGCTGAAGCTGGCTAAAAAGCGCGCTGGAAAAAGCAAGGTCGTGGCGTTCGAAGGAAGCTTCCACGGCCGGACCATGGGCGCGCTTTCGGCTACTTGGACCGAAAAGTACCGGGCGCCGTATCTGCCCTTGGTGCCGGGGTTCGAGTTTGCAAAGTACGGCGACTTGGAAAGCGCCGCGGAGAAGATTGACTCCAAGACCGCGGCCGTGATTGTCGAGCCGGTCCAGGGAGAGTCGGGGGTAATCGTTCCACCCAAAGGGTTCCTGCCGGGCCTGAAGAAACTGTGCGGGGAAAACGGCGCGCTTTTGATTGTGGACGAAGTCCAGACGGGATTGTGCCGGACCGGCAAGACGTTCTGTTTCCAGCACTCCAAGATAGAGCCTGACATCGCCTGCGTCGCAAAGGCGCTTGGCGGCGGCCTGCCGATTGGCGCGATGATTGCCGGAAAAAAAGCCGCGGAGGGTTTCGGGCCGGGAGACCACGCCTCAACTTTCGGCGGAAACCCGGTTTCGTGCGCCGCCGGGCTCGCGGTTTTGCAGGTTATGGAGAAAGAGAAGCTCGCGCAAAAGGCGAAGAAACTTGGAACCTATGCTCTCGGCAAATTGCGCGAAATCGTGAAAAGCGGGAAGGCCGTTGAGGCGCGGGGAATGGGGCTGATGATTGGTTTGGAGCTTGAGTCGAAGGAAAAGTGCGGCGCGGCCATCGAGAACTCGATTGGAAAAGGCGCGCTGTTCTGCAAGGCCGGCGAAAAGACGGTGCGGATGCTGCCGCCGCTAATCATTTCACAGAAGCAGATGGATTTTGGGCTGGAAGTGCTGGAAGGCGAATTGCAATGACGACTAAACTGAAGGCGAAGAGCGTAATTTCGATTGACGACCTGTCCGCAGGCGAAATCGTCGCGGTCCTCGACTTTGCGGACGAACTGAAGAAAGAGCGGAACACGGGGAAGAACAGGCCGCTTTTGGCTGGCAAGAGCCTGGCAATGCTTTTCGAAAAGCCCTCGACGCGCACGCGCGTGTCGTTCGAAGTCGCGATGACGGAACTTGGCGGGCATGGAATCTTCATCGACCTCAAGACCAGCCAGCTTGGGCGGGGCGAGACTGTTTCAGACACGGCAAAGACGCTTTCGTGCTACTGCAGCGGGATAATGGCGCGGCTGTTTTCGCACGAGGCCATGAAAGAACTGGCGAAAGAGGCGGCGGTGCCGGTAATCAGCGGGCTGGATGATTTAGAGCATCCTTGCCAGGTGTTGGCGGACCTGCAGACCGTCCGGGAGAAGAAGGGAACGCTTGAAGGCCTGAAAATCGCGTTCGTCGGGGACGGGGAGAACAACGTCACCCATTCGCTGCTGCTGGCGTGCGCAAAACTCGGAATTTCCATGACTGTCGGGTGCCCGAAGGGGTACGAGCCGGCGCGGGAAATAGTTGAAAAGGCGAAGAAGCATGCGGCGGGAAAATGTGATATAACGATTGTTTCGACTGCCGAAGAAGCGGTTAAAGGCGCCGACGTGGTCGTTGCCGACACGTGGGTGAGCATGGGCGACGAGGCTAGCGGGGCAAAACGGATTAAAGACTTGGCGGCGTTCCAAGTAAACGCGGGGCTTTTGAAAACGGCCAAGAAGGATGCGGTTTTCCTGCACTGCCTTCCGTGCCACCGGAATCAGGAAGTCACGGGCGAAGTGATTGACGGAAAGCAGTCCTTGGTGTGGACTGAAGCCGAGAATCGGCTTCACGTGCAGAAGGCGCTGCTTGCAATGCTCATGGGTTGACTGAAATATGACTGAACTGAAAAAAACGTTTGAAAAAAAGAAAGTCAGCGGGAAATGCGTGCTGCTTTACTCCGGGGGCCTGGACACGAGCGTCTTGTGCAAGTGGATTCCGGAAAACTACGGACTGGAAGTCGTTGCGCTCACCATCGACGTGGGCCAGGGCGACGACCTCGAGGCGGTGAAGAAGAAGGCCGTTGCCGTGGGCGTAAAGCATGTGGTAGTCGACGCTAAAGTGGAGTTCGTGGAAAAATTCGTCTGGCCCGCGGTAATGGCCAACGCGGTCTACGAAGGCGCGTACCCGGTCAGCACTTCGCTTGCAAGGCCGCTGCTTGCGCAAAAGGCGGTGGAGGTCGCTAAGAAAACGGGCTGCGTGGCCGTCGCCCACGGGTGCACCGGCAAGGGAAACGACCAGGTGCGTTTCGACGTCACGGTCAAGAGCCTAGCGCCCGAGCTCGAAGTCGTTGCGCCTATCCGCGAGTGGAACATGGACCGGCAGACCGAGCTGAAATACGCGCAGGAGCACGGCATTCCCGTCCCCGTAACTTTGGAGAAGAACTACAGCGTGGACCAGAACCTCTGGGGCCGGTCGGTCGAAGGCCACTGGCTCGAAGACCCGTTCGCCGAGCCGCGCGAAGACGCCTACGAGTGGACGAAAAGCGCAGGAGACGCGCCGGGCGAGCCGACTTACGTCGAAATCGAGTTCGAAGGCGGAGTGCCGAAGAAAGTCCGGTGGGAGTCGAAGGACAAGGCAATAGGACGCGGCGAAGAGAAGGACGCCGTCAAGATGATCCTCAAGATGAACGAAATCGCCGGGAAAAACGGCATCGGAAGAATCGACCACATGGAGGACCGCGTCGTCGGGCTCAAGACCCGCGAAGTGTACGAGTGCCCGGCCGCCGTGGTGTTCATAACTGCGCACAGGGACCTGGAAAAGCTGGTGCTGACCAAGCGCGAGCTCGAATTCAAGCAGGCCGTCGACTCGAAGTGGGCCGACCTTGCCTACAACGGGTTGTGGTCCGACCCCCTCAAAGCCGACTTGGACGCGTTCGTGGAAAAGGCGAACGAAAAAGTTAAGGGCGTTGTGCGGCTGAAATTGTGGAAGGGAACGTGCGCGGTGGCCGGCCGAAAGTCTGCCAACGCGCTTTACGACGAAAACCTCGCGACGTACGGGGTGAACAGCTCGTTCGACCAGTCCAAGGCGGAAGGCTTCATCGAGCTTTACGGCCTGCAGACGCGCATGGCCAACCGATTGGCAAAGAAAAAGTGATTTCAATGAGCAAAATGCTTTGGGGAGGCCGGTTCGAAGAAGCGCCCAGCAAAATAATGCTGGACTATTGCTGCGCAGACGACTTGAAGCTCGACGAGCTTTTGGTTCCATACGACATAACGGGAAGCAAGGCTCACGCGCTCATGCTCGCCAGGCAGAAAATAGTGCCGAAACAAGACGTCGCCAAGATTCTCAAGGGGCTGGACGTAATTCTCGAAAACTGGAAAAGCGGAAAATACCACCTGAAGCTCGAGCTCGAAGACGTGCACATGAACGTCGAGGACGAGCTTTGCAAGCGCATCGGCGAAAGCGCGGGAAGGCTGCACACCGCCCGGTCGCGCAACGACCAGATTGCCCTCGACATGCGGCTTTACTACCGCGACTGGCTCGACGAATTAGCCAATAGCGCCATCGCGCTTGTGGAAACGCTCCTGAAACTCGGAAACGAAAACAAGGAGACGATAATGCCGTTTTACACGCACATGCAGCACGCCCAGCCAAGCGTGTTCGGCCAGTGGTGCTCGTGCCAGGCCGCCGGGTTCCTGAGGGATTTGGACCGGATTGCCCAGGCGAGGAAGAGAGTCAACTCCTGCCCGCTTGGCGCCGGCGCGGGAAACGGAACGAGTTTTCCAATCGACCGGAAAATGGTTGCGGACTTGTTGGGATTCGAGTCGGTTTCGGAAAATTCCATCGACTCCGTCTCGGCGCGGGCCGAGCTTGACGCCGACGTGGCGTTTTGCTGCGGCGAACTGATGATGCACTCAAGCCGCGTTGCGCAGGACCTTATCCTGTGGAGCACCGCGGAATACGCAATGGTAGAGTTGTCCGACGCGTGGACTACGGGAAGCTCGATGATGCCGAACAAGAAGAACCCCGACCCGCTGGAAATCATGCGGGCGAACTCGTACATAGTCGCGGGCTCGGTTTCGCAGGCCCTGTCGCTAGGAAACGGCCTGCAGACAGGGTACAACCGCGACTTCCAGGCCGCGAGGCAGCCGGTTTACAACGCGCTTGCGATTACCGCAAAGTCGCTCGTGGTACTGGCCGGAATCCTTGAGAGCATGAAGCTGAAGAAGGAACGGATGAAGGAGCTTGCCAAAGAAGGCCACACTACCGCGACCGAACTTGCAAATTTCTACGTGAGAAAGGGAATGCCTTTCCGGCAGGCGCACGAAAAGGCCGGATTGGCAGTCCGGAAGGCGATTGCCGAAAGGAAAAAACTCGAGGACGTGCTGGAAGGCGACGAGAAGAAGGCCGCGTCAGTGGAAAACGCGGTTAAAGCCAACGCATCGCAAGGCGGGTGCGCGCCGAAGCAGGTGGCAAAGCAGCTTAAACTCTTGGACGTTGAATTGGGCAGGGCAAAGACGCAGGCGGCCGAGGACAAACGGCTGAAGCAAAACGCGGAAAAACTTCTGAACAACGAAGTGAAAAAAACTGGAGGGCTAAGCGCATGAACTTCGACAAAACCACCGTAGTATTCTTGATAGTTTTGTCGCTTTCGGCAATGGTGTGGGCCGATGTGGCGGTATTTAATTTTGAGACAACTTATTTCAATAACCAGGGAACGCCTTACGACAAACCGCTAAACGTTGAAATCAGGTGCTACGGCTACTTCGCCGGCCCGCCGAATTTCCAGCCGACTTTCCCGCCGGACTACAAGCCAGAATACTTGGGGGGCCATTCCTTCAGTTGCCCGCACTATGGCTGTCAAACAATATATAGCACTCACTGGAACTACCAAAAAAGAGACTACTGCGACTTGCAAGCAATCGCGCCTGACGGCGAATCGTTCCTTTTGCATAACTATACAAAAAAGACAATCAAAAACGAATGGAACCACACTCTTCACGGACTTGAAATCGTAACTGAAATCGACCTTTCCGGTGCTCAAAAAGACGGCAGTAAGCTCACTGCCACCCGAGACTCCTTTGATTCTCAGGGACTTGCCGAAGCCGCGGTACTAACTTTAGTAATAGAATCAGTAGTGGTTTTCTTTCTTGCAGGCCGGCTTACAGGAAAACAAGAGAAGGTGTCTGCAAAACGGCTTCTTGCCGCTGGAATCGTGCCCTCGCTAATAACGCTGCCGGTGCTGTGGTTCTTGACGGTTACTTACAATATCCCGATCCTAGTTGGCGAAGCGCTGGTAGTGCTTGCAGAAACGGCGATGATAAAGCAATTGCTGCCTCTGGACTGGAAAGAATCGTTCGCCGTTTCTATCGCAGCCAACCTAGCGTCTTACGCCGCAGGCATCGCGTTGGCAATGCTAGGCGGTTTTTGATGAATGTTTTAGAAAACGTTTTAGAATGGCGCGTGTTTAGCCTTAGGAATAGATGAGTTTTGTGAGAAAAATTCCCGCTACGATGGGCACGCAGCACCCGGACAATTCGTCCGCGCCCTACTGGTTTGCCGCCGAGCGGCCGCCGTTCATCAGCACCAAGGACGAGGTCGAGGAGGCGTACCGGTCGTTCCACGACCTGGGCTGCGAGGAGTACATGTGGGACTGGGAAGGCAAGCACGTCGACGAGGCCATGGTCGAGCGGTTCTTCGAGCACTATTACAAGTACTTTTCCAAGAAGCAGTTGGGAAAGGACGTCTTCCTCACGTTCCGCGTGCCCAACATCTGGCACGAAAAAGGCTACCGCGTGGCGCGCGCGTTCGTCAACATCATCGCGGCCAACGACTTCGTGGACGAAATGGGCCTGCACTCGCCGCCCATCTTCGAATGCATATTGCCCATGACCACGGACGCGCAGAAGCTCTACTTCATCCGCAAGAACTACGCCCAGTTCGTGCGCGCGTTCAACGGCCTGAGGAAAAACAGCGGGCCAGAGACAATAGAGATGATTCCGCTTGTCGAAGAAGTCCACCACATGCTCAAGGCGGACCGGATTCTGGACGGCTATGTACGTATGTGCAGCCGCGACCCGGACCTGAAAAAGCGCAGGATTTCGCATTTGCGTCCGTTCATCGCAAGGAGCGACCCGGCCCTGAACGCAGGAGTCGTACCCGCGGTGCTGGGCGCCAAGGCCGCGCTTTCCAACAGCTACAAGTTCGAGGAAGAAAGCGGAATACCAGTCTATCCAATCATCGGGGTCGGCTCGCTTTTCTTCCGCGGCGGCCTCTCACCCAACCACGTCAAGGAGTTCTGCCAAGAATACGAGGGCGTGCGGACCGTGACGGTGCAGTCGGCGTTCCGCTACGACTTCGGCAAGGACGTTGCCCGGCGCGCAATCGCCAGGCTCAACAAGGACCTGCACGCCCGGCCGGAGACGATGAACCACCGCGAACTGCACAAGCTTGCCCAGGTAATCGGCGTCTTCGAGCGCCAGTACAAGCCAGTTGTCGAGGCAATCGCGGACGACGTCAACCGCGTGGCCGCGTTCGTGCCCTCGCACCGGGAAAGGAGGCTGCACATCGGCCTGTTCGGCTATTCGCGGAAAGTGGGGAAGAAGGCGCTGCCCCGCGCAATCGGGTTCACAAGCGCGCTTTATTCCCTCGGCGTGCCGCCGGAATTGATCGGCACCGGCCGCGGCCTGCGCGAGGCGAAGAAAAAGGGCCTGATGCCCGTGCTGGAAAAGAACTTTTCCGGCCTCCACGTCATGCTAAAGTACGTCGGCAGGTACCTGAACCGGGAGAACCTCGAGCTATTGGCCAGGCGCAATTCGGCGTGGAAAAAGGTAGTGGAGGACGTTGCGCTGGCCGAGGAGTTTTTGGGAGAGCCGCTTGAACAGGAGGACGCCGACGACCTCATCCACCGCAACATAACAAGCAACATCCTGCTCCAGCTCGGGCAGAAACGAAGCGTGGAAAAGGAAATCCGGCTGGCCGGACAAATCAGGCACTCGCTGGGCTGATTTTGGAGGACCTAGAGTTAGACACTACATCTGCCCCTGGGATTAGACACTACAAAAGAAGCTAGACCACGGACTCTAGTTTTATTCCTTGTTTTTCCGCGGCTTCGACAAGCGCGTTCTGGAAGTCACGAAACATTTTCTCTGCCGGTTTTCGCTCACCTAGGAGGGCGTCGAACCACTTGGCGAAATCGTTCGCCGCAACCTCGCCTGAAATCAGCAGGCCGTTGAGCATTTTCGACGAATCGGAAGAATAAAACTCTAGAAAGACCAACGAGGGCCGGATTTCGACCACCATGTTCTGAACCGCAAGAGTCGGCGCGGCATAGACGGAGTCCGAATGCTGTTTGAGGAAAGAAAGAAAAAGTTTCAGCGACTCGGCGACTTTTTTCTTCGACTTCAAGTCCCGCAGCCGCGAAGCAACGAATTCGTCCACATTGACGAGATAGGAGACTTGTTCGCGGAAAATTTTTTTCTTCGCGGCCCTGGCGAAGGACGCCCAACCGTTTTCGCCGAGTTCCTCGTCGAGAAGAGAAAAGACTAGCCGGCGGCATTCGACTACGCGGCGCTGCGTGCCCACCCCAGCTTTCTCGGCCTCGGCAATTGTTGCCCAGTACTCTTCGGGATTTGAGAAGTAGCGCACCGAGATCGAGGGAAACGGCCGGGACGTGGAGGAAAACGCCTGCCTTAGATCCTTGGATGCCAAGTCAAGTTCGGAAAACTGGGCCTCCAGCGACTTTCGCTTCTGCCTCGCAAGGGACTCCACTGCTTTCGAAGCGTCGACTGCGCGGTAAAGCGTGACCTTGCCTGGCAGCGAACGCACCAGCCCCTGGCGTTCCAGTTCCAGGAGAATAGAATAAAGCCGTGCCAGCGGAACGCCGCTTTTCTGCGCAAGTTCTTTGGCATTCAAATGGCCGCCTGCGCGCATCAGCGCCAGCAAGACCTGCGCACGATAGCCGGTAATGCCGAATTGTTCCAGCGACTTTAGAAGCTCAGACATGAAGAGAGTGAGAAGAAACGCGGATTTAAACTTTTCCACTTTTTCACGGTTTAAACTATTTGCGAGTTTTAAGAAGTTTTAATTAGCGGGTTCGGCGCTAATTCCATATGAACGGCGAATTCGAACGGATTCTGAAAACCAAGGCCGAGTTGTTGTGTTGGGGAATCCGGCCTGGAAAGCACATGGAAGAAGCGTATGAAAAACAGAATCCTTTCGACGACAAGCGCACGGGCAACGCCGGCGTCCAGCTGATTCTCGGCAAGGAGGTTTTCGTCAACTCCCCGGCTGGCCATGGCTTCTGCGAATATTCTCCCTACGAGTTGAGGCGCGATGGGGAGAAATGGCTGCTTTTCAGGAATGGCAGGCAACGGCTGGAATGCGGACTGGTCGAAGCGCCTGCGTGGTACTCGGAAAAGACTTCTTCTGGCACGCCGATGCCGCGAGTGATGACCCACGAGGGGAGAAATACTCTGATCACTGCGGTTTACAACCACTGCGCCTATTTCTCAACCGGCGAAGAGTGCAGGTTCTGCGCAATCGCCTGTCAGAAGTCTTTGAAGTGGAAAAAGACGCAGGACCTTCGCGAAACTGCCGAAAAGGCGTTGAAACACAATCCAAACTATTCCATGAACTTGACCGGGGGGAACATTCCGACCGACGACCGGGGCTTGTCCTACTATCTTGATTTTGTGCGGCAGGCCAGGGAAACCGGAATAAAGGTAATGGTCGAGGCCGCGCCGCCTGGAAACCAAAAGGCGCTGGAAGAACTGGCCGGAGCCGGCGTCAACGCAATGGGCCTGAACCTAGAAGTGTGGGACGACAAGCTGCGGAAAATCCTGTGCCCGGGAAAGTCGAAAATAGGAAAAGCCAAGTATTTCGAGACTTGGAAAAACGCGTTGGAATTGCTTGGAGAAAACTCTGTCTGTTCGGTTCTTCTCCTGGGCTTTGAACACAACAGAAGCCTGCTGGAAGGAGCAGAAGAAATGGCGAGCCGCGGAGTGGTTCCGACGCTGATTCCGCTGCGGCCGAACACGGGCAGCCACTTGGAGAATTTTCGGCTGCCTTCGCCGGAAGAGGTCTTTCTGGCTTCGGAAAAAACCGCCGAATACATAGAACGCTACGGGCTGCGGCCGCACGACCAGCCGGGCTGCACCCAGTGCGGCGCGTGTTCGTTGGAAACTGATTTTTCGAGGGGAAACAAATGATTGACTTGAGGTGGGGCGAGAATCCGCTGGAACCAAGCAAAAGGGTAGCGGAAGCAGTGAGAAAAGCCGCTGCAAAC
>CAYVQS010000026.1:0-11231 GCA_964453195.1 Microcaldota archaeon
ACCCCGATTGAAACCGCGAAAATCACCATCGGCAGCAGCCGCGACTCCCTCGGCGCGCCCCGCGAATACGTCGGGTCCGGCGAAGAAGCCAACGGCAAGAACGGCGCCTACAAGATTTCCGAAATCCAGCCCGGCGACACCGGATTCGTGGATTACAAAATCGAAGCCACGGGCTATTCCAAGAGAAGCGGCCGGGTGTCGGTCGGCGCCAAGAAATTCATGGCCGCCCAGCCCGAAACCATAAACGGCACCGTCGAGTCCAAGGAAGCCATCACCGAGTCCATCACCATCCAGAACCTGCTTTCCACCACCAAGGCCAAGGTCACCGCGACCATAGTGTTCGACGAACCCGCCAACATCACTTCGATTTCGCTCGACCCGCTTTTCTTCGACGTGCCCGGCGGCCAGTCCACGACGGTCACGGCGATAACCGCCATCGCGCCCGAAATCCTCAGCGTTGCCGACCGCGACCGCATCCTCACCGAAGAGGTCAGGGGAAAAATAATCTTCACCGCCAAAGTGCGCCGCTATTCCCAGGACCTCGAAGTGCCGTTCTCCCTCTCTTCCAAGTTCGAGCAAATGAACATTTCCAACGCCTGGAACCTGCTTGGGGACTTTTCCGAAGAGGGCCTCGAATTCGAGCTTGACTTGGGCAAGGATGGCAAGAAAAAAGACTCCAAGGAAATCACTGCATCCTCCATCGCCTCCGACAAGATTCTCATAAACGTCCAGCAGCCCAAAGTCGACTGGCTCCGCGTCTCCCCACTCTCGCAAACCCTGCCCATAATGAACGAAACCGTGTACTACGACTCGGACTATTCCGAGGACCTTCCCAAGTTCACGCTTTCTGCATCCGTGCCCAGGAAATACTCCTCCGACACCTGCCTCATGAACGACACGCTTTCCACGTCCGTCGAGTTCTATCCCTCGGCAGTCTCCGCAACAGGCTTAGTCCGCGGCTCCAAGTCCAGCTCCAAAAAGGCCCTGCCCGTAATCCTCAAGCTCAAGTCCGACAACAACTGCGCGCCAGTAGGCGGCACCACGGTCAAGTCCATACTCTCGTGGTCCGCCACCACTCCCGCAGGCACGCGCCTGAAGAAAAACGAGGACTCCTCGTTCGCAATCCAGCTGCCAAACGGCAACCGCGTGCTCTTCAAGGAAGGAAACAGCTACGACGACACTACAAGCCGCATCAAAGTCCAGGCAGTAAAGGACAACGACTTCGTCCTGCCCAAGTCCCTGGTCGAACAATCCAAGTCCGTGATAGAATACCGCCTGCCCTTCGAAGCCAAGTACCAGCTTGAAGCGTCGACCATGATCACCAACAACGCCGACGGCTCCAAGACCTACAAGTTCGAGAAAGTCGAAGCCACGTTCCCCGAAGGCACTAGTTACGGAAAAGCAACCGGCGCCTCGGCGGCCGAAACCATGGCAACCTCCACCGCCACAGTCCCCGCCAACAAGCCCGTCAAGTTCAAGGTCCTCTCCGAAAAGGAAAAACGCTGCTCCAACCTCCTGGTAATCGGCGCAGGCGGCTCGATGCAGCTGCCCGCAGCGGCCACGGTGGAAAAGACCGCGTCGACCGGCCAGTCCAAAGTCAAGCTCTCGTCGTGCTCCAACCCCGAACTGCGCCTCGGCGACGGCACCCGCATAACCCTTCCCGCCACCGACCTGCTTGAATTTGACTCCTCCACCAACGTCTACACCCCGTCCGGCGGCGCAGTCAGCGTAAGCATTCCCAAGGGCGGAAAAATCATGCTCTACTGGTGCGCCCAAGGCGAAGCCGGAAGCGCGTCCGAATACTCCATCAGGTTCCCGAACCAGATGTCGTTCCTCTTCAAAGGCGAGCTCGTCGACGCAGAAAAGACGTTCTCCCAGTGCGAGGCAATCAACGTAGTCAAAGGCGGAATCACCGGCCTGCCGGCCGCCCGCCACATCTCGTTCGGGGACTACAAGATGCTGCCGCCCGACAAGAACCGCAACACGGCGGTAATCGTGCCCGGCAACGCCGAAGTCAAGATAGAGGCCTGCCCGTGCCAGGAAGGAGTCGGCGGCGGAGAATACATTGCGTCCTACGGAAAATACCTTCAGCTCGGCAACGAGTCCATCCAGTTCGAACTCTCCGACGCCACTTCCGAACAGACCCAGCTTACTTGCCTCAAGAACGTCGGCACCGAAACCCTCGAAGTCTCGGCCACGGCAAACACGCCCAAGGCCAAGGACAACCTCGGCCTGCTCAAGGTGGTCGACGACAAGGACCTGTTCTTCACCGGCGAACTCACGCACTCCAACAAGCTGCCGCCCACCGAAGGCGACCAGTGCATACCCTTCCAAGTCAAGGCAAGGCTCCCCGCAGGCTACTACGACAAGTGGGGATGCGTCAAGCAAGACGCCAACCTCTCAGGCTTAGTCCAATTCGGCGGAGTTTCCACGGTCTCCGGCATTCCCCTTGACGCCGACACCGCGCCCAAGCTCGACGTCAACGTCTCCATCCGCAAGACCTCGCAGTGCTGGTACACCAACCGCGAAAACGTCGCCCGCACGCTCTACGAGTTCTTCGTCAACTACGACTCCACGCTCGACAACCCCAAGGGCACCGCCGGCCGCAGCAAAATGTTCCTCGCGTTCAAAAACACCGGCCACAAGAGAATACTCTCGCTCGTCAACAACAAGGACGAGCCAGTCAAGGTCGAATACTCCGACGCCTCGGGCCTCGTCGACTGCAAGCCCTACTCCGAAGCCAAAGCCGCCGACGGCGAAGCCAAGCCCTCCGGCGAATCCGACAAGCCCAAGGCCGAAGAAGAGGAAATCAAGGCCGCGGCAAGTTCGTTCGGCGAAATGGCGCCCGGCTCAGTCCAGCTTGCAGAATGTACGGCAATAGGGCAGGGCAGCGACCAGGGCACGTGGAGCGCGTCCGGACTCAACTTCACCGCAGTAGGCGAAAAGACCAAGAACACTACCACGGTAAGGGTCGACGCAGTTGTCTACAAGACCGACAACAAGGAACTCTACTACTCGACTCCGGTCGGCGAACTCGCACCCGCCACGGCATTCCCCGCAACCCAAGTCGCAGGCGGAACCGGCGCGTTGCCCGCGGTACAGACGTATTCCATCGACCAGGTAGCCCAGGCAGTCGGCCTTTCGACCAAGCAAGTTGCCGAGGCAATGGGAGTTTCCGAGTCGTCCAGGGTGACGATGGAGCAAATCAAGCTCAAATATCCCCAGGCCGAGCGGCTGCTTACCGGCACGCAGACTCCAGTCCCGCCCCAGCCGCCCGCGCCCGCCCAGCAAGTCGAAGCCCCCGCAGGCGCAACAAGCACCGCGCCCTTCGAACTTTCGGTCCTGTCGTTCGCAGAAACCGGCGCCGACCCCGAGAACCCGATTACCGAAATCCAGCCGACGCAGAACGAACAGCCCGCGGTCCCGGCCGAACAAGCCCAGCCGCTGGCGCAAAGCGATTATCCCAATGCCGTGCCCGCGACCGCAGTCGAGCCCGGCGCCAACACTCCCAACGCCCAGCTCTCGGGAGAAAAGCCCGTGACGCCGTCCGACGCGGCGTTCGTCAACTGCGCAAAGTTCTTCTGCGACTACGACCAATCCAAGGCCGCCTACCGCTCGTTCCTCTCCAACGTAAGAGGCTACGTGGACTGGATTGCCCAGGACCCGGCCAAGTACGCCGCGCGCCTCGACATGTTCTGCTCCAAGAGCCGCGACTTCACCGGCACCGCCAAGTTCTCCAAGTCCATGGCAATGCAAGTCGCCAACATCAAGCAGCCCCTGGACTTTTTCCAGACCGACTCGCAATCAATACTCGGCCTAGGTGACGGCCAAAAGCTGCAAGTAGAAGTCGCGACGCCTACCAACGCCCTCAAAGGATGCGGAATCTACAGGGTCACCGCGACCATGGACGTGTGCAAATCCGGCTCCATGGGTTCGATTGAAGAATGGAAGAAAAACGTCTACGCCGAAGTGTCGGTGGAAAAAATCTACGACTGCGAACCGACCCTGGCAAACGCGCCGCTTTTCATAGGTTCGGATCCCAAGCAAACATCGGTCTTCGTGGGCCGCAGGCTCCCCGAATGGCCGGCAGAACTTGGCCCGGCACGCTGGGGCGTGCTGCTTGAAAAGCTCAAGCGCAATTACGAATCCGTAAGCAAGGAAATGAGCATGGCAAACGTGCTGGGCCTGCTCGACTACGGCGCATTCAACCTAGGTCCCTACGGAGAAGAGGAAAACGCGCGCGACGTGCAATCCGCATCCAACCTCTACGCTTACTTCTATCCCGGCGCCGAAGGCGGGGCATACAAGGCAACCGCCTACGAAGACGCGTCCTTCTGTTCAGTATACGGCGCAGCGCAAATGGGCGCGGCAGCCTCTGCGGCAGTAGGAATAGCCGCGGGAGGCGCGGTAATAACCGGAATAAACGCAGTCCTCGACGTAGGCACGGTGGGCCTCAATTCCGTTCCCACGTTCATCAGCGCAGCAGGGACCGCTCTTGCAACCAAGCTCGCAGTCACGCAGGTCCCGGCAATCGCAATGTGCGTGGGCTCTGCTGCGGGCCAGGGCACGACCGGAGCAATAAGGAGCATAGCCACCGGTGGCCAAGGCAATGTCTGCCAGCTCTGGAACAACTGCGTGTACTCGGAATTATTCGCCGCCATTTCAGTAGCATCCACTCCGGGCGGCCCCAACACGGCAACCACTTATAGCGAAATGGGGCCGGCAATAACCAAGAACCTCGCAGCCGCCGGAATAGTCAAAAGCGGCATGCGCGTAGGCGCACTCTCGGCGGCAATAGGCGCAGGAGTCGGCGCATTCCTGCCCGACTCGCCAGAACACGGCAGCCCCACGATTCCCCTTACAATCATTGCTGGCAGGGCAGGTTCAGCAACCTACCGCGCCATGCAAAACGCGGCGGCCCTGAGAGCAGCCAACACTCCCGCGCAAAGAGCCGCTAACGAAGTCGGGGAAAAGATGTCCGCAGCCGTTACGAAGTACAAGGGCGCGGCGATTGAGTATGCCGAAGCGTACAAGGCACTGGCCACGGCGAGGGGCTCGGGCGCATCCGCCGTGGACATTGGACGGCTTGAGGAAAGCGCAAGGAAGGCGTGGGGCACCCTGGCCGCAGCCCAACGGGAAGTGACCGCAGCCCAAAGCGCCGCAGGAGCCGCCGCGGCAGTGCCGATGCGCGAAGTGGTTCTTGACCTTCAGAAAAAAATCGCAGAAACCGCAGACCCGGTTGCAAAACAGGCTTTGCAAAACAAGCTTGCCGCAATAACCAATACCGGAGAGGCGATTCCAGCAGACATCGCAGCCACCCTTACGGCAAAGGAAACCGCGGCAAGATCGACTGCGGAAGCGGTGACCAGCGCCCGCCAAACAATGCGCACGGTTCAAGACGCCGGACTCAGGTCGCCCGCCCAGATGTCTACCGGCCTTGCAGGAAGAGCTGCCACGCTTGAAAGAGAAATAGCGGCTCTTGAAAGGCAAATACAGTCCAACACCCTTGTCACAGATGCGATAACTGCGCGGAACTTGATAGAAACCCAAGCCCAGACCGACGCGGCTCTTCTGAACTCGCTTCGGAGCCAGCAGGCCGACCCCGCTACCATACAGTTGGTGGAAAACCGGCTTAACGAACTGCAACGGCAACGGCTTGCCGCAGACAACGCGCTTACAATAGCCAAGAACGACCAGGTCGCGTTGCCAAACCAGCTGGCCGCCAAGCAGACACAGCTTGCCACTACGCAGGAACAGATTGGCCGTCAACTTGGCCGGGCGGATGACACGCTTGCGGCGCTTGGCGGAGAAATAACCGAAGCGGATGCAGCGGCAAAAGCGATAAGCGAAGAATCCGGCGGCGTTTTCAAGCGCTTCTTGGCGAAAAAGTCTTCCCAACTCAAATCCGCGGCCGAGCAGTCGCAGGCATGGGAGCGAGTCAAGAAGTTCGGCAAGGGCCTGATAGAGATTCTGGGCCTGATGCTGTTCAAGGTCGACGTCAGCCCCGTCCACGCAGCCATGAGTCCGTCGATTGCCAACCATCTGGTGGCCTACCACCTTGAGCCGCGCGGCTTGCGGGGGTCGCTTCCAACCATCTACTCCGCATGTACTACCGACAAGAGCGGCAAATGCGCCAAGGACTCCAGGATTTACCTGGGCGACATGTGCAATTCCGACAAGGATGCGTGCCTCTTCGCACAGGACGCCAAGGCGCCCGACGGCGGCGTGTCCTACTCCCTGTACTATTCCAAGAACTCCGAGTCCTCGGTCGGCGACCAGGAATTCTTCGACTCCGTGTTCAGCCCCGGCATCGCGCCAATGGGCTTGTCCTACGGAGCCTTGGGCGGCGGCGCGCTTTCCGAAGACAAAATACGCCTGCTAAAGACCCGGAAAGACGACTCAGGCAAGAGAACCGCCATCCAAAAGACGTCCAAGCAGGAAGAAGAGAAGATTCCGCTGAACACGGGTTCCGCGCAGGCAGAAGGCCAGCCCGCCCAGGGCCCGCAGGTGCCCCTGAACACGGGTTCCGAGCAGGCAGGTGGACTGCCCGCCCAGGAGCCGCAAGCAGGCCAGGCAGTTCCCATGCCGGGGCAAGGCACTACTACGGGATGATTTGAAATGCCAAGAAAATATTTGAGAGAAGGCGAAACGGGCTCCCAGCCCAAGGCGCGTGGCTCGCATTTTATGCGCAATATTTTCCTGCTGGCCATCGTTTTCGCCGCGGCGGCGGGAGTATATTCGCTTCTGCCAAAAGGCGCGCCAATCTCGCTTCCCGTTCCATCCGCGGCCCCCAACGCGCCAATAACTGGCGCAGCCACGCGCGCCTTCGAAAAAAACTACGAAGACTACATGCTGTCCTACAACGACCCCGACTACGGCTATGAAATAAACTATCCAATAGGCTACGACGTCCAGACCTCGCCCGACGTTGGCATAGCGCTGCGCGTTTCGGCAAGGATTACCGAAGACTATTCCGAGCTTTTCGACGTTTTCATCACGAAAGAGGCAAGCAGCCTGGAAATATTCGACTCCAACAAGGAAAACCTCAAGGCCGACGGGTTCGTGGACTTCGAAAAACAAGACGCGCAAATAGGCGGCCGCACGGTGCGCCTGCTTTATGGCAGGATGAAAAACCCCGGGCTTCCCGGAGAGTTCCTGCTCGCAAGGATGGCCGTCTACGATTGCCAAACGCCGGATGGAACGCCCTATGTTGCCGCAGTTTCGGCCATAATCCCGCCCATAGTCGCACAGGAAACCGACCTCGCCGATTACATGATTAGCTCGTTCAAGTGCTAGTCCTTTTAGTTTCAAACGGGTTGTGGAAGAAATGAAGGCCAGGGTGCACGAGCGCAAAAGATTTGTCGCCGGCCGCGAATCAATCGACCGGGTAGTCGCGCTGTGCGACGCCGACCTGCTCGGCAAAGTCTTCGAACAAGGCGACTTGTGCCTCGACTTGTCCAAGTCCCGCTCATTCTACGACGGCGAAAAAGTCTCCGAACAACAGGCGATAGAGTTGCTGAAGACTCCCGGCGCCAACCTCAACCTGGTCGGCGAAAAATCCCTCGGCGCTGCGCGCAAGGCGCTGCGAATCAACGAAGCCGCGGTAAAGAAAATCTCCGGAGTGCCCGTGCTCCAAATCTACAGGCTCTGATTTCAATAATCTTAAGAACTCCCTTTCCCTACCCGTTGCTATGAATTTCTGGACCGTGCTCGCCATCATTTCCTTCGTGGCGTGCTTTTCCGTGGTCGCGCTCCTCAACTACGGCGCAGTCCTCACTGCCGGGCCCGCCAACGCCACGGCGGTCAAGTACTCCATCCAGCCAATCTCTCCCCCGTACTCGTTCGACATCTACTCCGACAAGGATTTCAACCTCAAGCAGGGCGGCGTGCTCGGCATCCTCAACGCCTATTTCTTCGTCTTCGTCTTCTCGCTTTTGTTCTTCGGCTTCTCCGCGTTCCTCGCAATGGGCGCCGAGGGCCTGAAGTACGCGTCCTTCATTTCCACCGGCAGCATGCCGGGATACGACTTAATGTTCCTCCTGCCCCAGTTCCTCGCCGTGGTCGCGGCCACCGAGCTGGGAGAAGGCGTGATGAACGACTTCGAAGGCAGGGAAAGCATTTTCGAAAACGACAACTGGAAGCACGCGTTCGTCTACTTCGCCGCCGGCCTGGCGCTCACCGTCGTCCTTGTGGCCGTGCGCAGCTACGCCCTGCCGTTCTTCCGCTGAAAAAAAGGCCCCTGTCATGAACTTCGTCGCGCTTGGAATCTTGGAAGACTTCGACTTCGTCATCAAGGTCCTCACCTTTTCGTACATGCTGTTTTGGCTCTATATGAGCTTCCGCGACATTCCCATACTGTTCGGAATAAGCTCGCTTGTGGGCTTCTATTTCCTGTTCATCAACCCGCCCATGGTGGTCTTCGTAGTCATCCTGCTGTTCAGCCTCGTGCTGTTCGGAAACCAGCTGCAGATGATAATGCTCTTCGGCTTCGGCCCCCTCTACTCCGTGCTGACCGGCAAGAGGCTGCCCCAGCCCGGCGAAACCGCGGCCATGCTCGAAGCCGAGGAAATGCAGGCCGTCGAGCAGAAAATAATGCAGGGCCACGCCCTTTCCGCGGAAGAGCAGCAGAAGTACGGCCAGATGATGCAGAAACAGTTCAACCTCGAGCAGGGGCGCCAGCAGCTGTCCCAGCAGCAGAGAATGAGGCCGATGGGATGACTCTTTACGCTCTTGGGCTGTTCGAAGACCTCGCCATGTGGGGCGAACTCGGATACTGGGTGCTCATGGCGGTAGTCGCGCTCTGGCTCTACAAGTGGGCCGAAGACCACCTCGCCTTTTCGCCCGTACTCGCAATAGCGGTCGCGCTCATACTCATATACTACCTCGTCTTCCTCCACCCCTGGGCCGGAGTAATGGCCCTCGTCGGCTACATGATTCTCTTCTCCGGCATAATGTACATGCTGCCCTACGTGTTCATGTTCCTGCCCTTCCACAAGAAGTGACGGGCTACAAGTATGATGTTTTCAGGCAAACAGTTTCAAGGTGATTTCGGATGAAAAAGTTCCTGCAATTCTACCACGCCGCAAACAGGCACAGGCGCAACTGGTTCCACTGGCCCTTCCGCCTCTCCATGATGGCCCTGGCGTGCGCCGTCCTCCTTTTCGCCTACATCTACCTCGAGTCCAACTACTACTGCCTCGTCGGCGAAGGCCAGTGCGAAATCACCGGCACGTTCCTGTCCGACTTGCTGTTCAACTGGTTCATGATCGGCGCGTTCTTTGGCTTCCTCGTCTTCGCCGCCCTGGCCGAGGGCGAATTCATGCTCGGCATCCGCAAAATCGCCCGCGCCCTCGAGGTCGACGTAGAGGAAGTCGAGGAAATCGAGAAGAAAATGGAGCGCGAGGGCAGCCGCCGCAGCCGCGCCGCAAAGCCCAAAAACCGCCGGGCACGCGGGTTTTTATAAGCAAAAAACCAGGAATTATTCCATAGACGATCCAAAGAGGAACGAACAATGTACGACGTAATCGCGCTGGGCTTCTGGGACGACATGGGCCTAGTGGTCGACATACTCCTCTTCTTCCTCCTCTATTCCTACCTGGTCAAGGGGCCCGTGGACAACCCGTTCCTGGCGCTCATCGTCACCGCGGTAATCACCTGGCTCGTCGTCGTGCCCTATCCCTGGTTCGCTTGGCTGCTTTTCGTCATCCTCTTCCTCGGAAGCGCCTTCGGCGAAATAAAGTTCTCCGACTGGTAAAAAGGACAAGAGCCAAAATGTTCGACATCACCTTCCTTCTCGTCGCGTTCTTCATCCTGTTGGCCATCCAGTCCCAGCAAATCTTCATTGCCGCAGGCCTCTTCGTCGTCCTCCTTGCAATGTCCAAGTCCAAGGCGCTGCTTCTTGCCACGCTGCTCATAGGCACCCTCGGCTTCCTCTACGCCAACCAGATGGCCGACCCCGTCCTCCTGATATTCGGCCTCCTCGCAGTCCTCGTCATCCTCGTCCGGTCCGACAGCTCGACCGGGCCCCAAGGATACTACCCCGGCTGAACAGCCGCCCAATAGCTCTTTTAAGCAGGAAAATCCACAAAAGCTCCAGGGAGAAAAAAATGAACACGCTGACGCTGCTCATCCTCATAGCAATCGCCGTGGTCCTGGCGCCTACAAGCCCGTTCTTCGCCATGCTAGTCATCGTCGCCGCGGTCCTGGCAGTAATTTTCACAAGCTCCGACTCCAAGCCCTCTGGCTCCGGCGGAGGCGGGGGCGGCGGCAGTTCGGTCACGGTCCAGGCACCGACTTATCCCGACAAGATTCGCATCCAGCCCAACTGGAACGGCCCCAAGGGCGGCGAAGAAATCATCGGCAAAAACGTCGGCGGCTTCATCACCTTCGTCGGCGGCCTAATCTTCAAAATCGGCAAGCTCCTCAGCCAGCGCGACCACAAGAAAGAAGAAAAGAAGGACTAGCGCAGTATCAGGTTGCCAACCGCGCTTAGCGCAGGAATGATTGAATGCAGAAAGCATCCCTCCTTCTCCTCGTCCTCGCCGCATTGGCGTTCGTTGCCCGCGTGGACTGGCTTTTTCTCGCCCTGGCCGCGCTTTTCATCGTCATGCTGTTCGTCGAGTCCCAGCCCTCGCCGGGGGGCGCAGGCGCATCCGGCGGAGGCGGCGGGCAAGGCGGCCCGCAGCAGCAGGTGATTCTCCAGCAGTCCGGCGGCTCGTGGTACGACCAGTTCTACGCCGACACGATAAAACAGGCAGTGGACGACGCCAAGGCAGAAGAAAAGAAAAAAGCCGAGAAATAGTTCTACTTCATTCTAAGGAGCAGCTTCTGGTTCGTTTCCAGGATTTTCCTGTTCAGGTCCTGCAGCGACTTGGTAAGCGCAATCAATTCGTCGAGCTTCGAGTCCGTCTCGCGCAGCAGGCGCTTTTCCTCGGACGAAGACATTGCCGCCGAGCCTGTGGCATCCAGGTCGTCTTCGAGGCCGAGCATTTTTTTCATGCTCGTCGTCTCTTCTTCGCCAGTGGAGCTTATGCGGGTCAAGGCAAGCGAAGGCACTTCCTCTTCCGCATCTTCTTCGGCCGGCTCCTTGCCTGCTTTCGGCGATTCTTCCCCCGCAGGCTCTTGGGCCTCGAGGTCCTCGATGGAAAGCTCTTCCTCGGCCATGGCCTTTTTCGCGGGCTTTTCGAACAGTCCCGCCTCTTCGAGCTCCTCCTTGGTGGCGGCTCGCTTGG
>CAYVQS010000026.1:11241-11715 GCA_964453195.1 Microcaldota archaeon
CCTGCCTCTTCCGGCTCTTGCTTTGCAGGCCAGCGCTTGGCGGGCTTTTCCTCGAAAAGCGAACGGCCGGCAGGAAGCTCTTCTTTGGCCTCTTCTTCGGCTTCTTCCTCCCTGGCGGGTTTAGTCCCGCCGGCGAGCTGGACGAACTCCTCCGGAATCTCCTCTTCTTCGTCCTTGGCGGGGCCGGGCGTTTGCGCAGCGGCGTCCTCGCGCTGTGCGTCTTCAATGCTCAGTTCGGTGGCGCGCACCATTGTCTTGGCCGGGCCGGCGGCCTTCTTGTCCATTTCGGTCCTAAGCTCGAGCGCGACCTGCTTGAGCGCATCGTCCCCGCCCTCGACGCCGAGCTGTTCGAGGTTGGCGCGGATTTCGGCCGCGCTCATTCCTCGTTTTAGCATTTCGCGAATAATCTGCTTGAGTTCCAATCCTTGCACCGTTTTCTATAAGCGCTAAATGATGCTAAATGAAAACCTGTTT
>CAYVQS010000027.1:0-3849 GCA_964453195.1 Microcaldota archaeon
ATAATCCTCGTAATCGCTGCCTACGCTGTTTGGGCGAAAAACGCAAAAGCAAAACAACCCCGGTTTCTTGAAGAGACGCCGCCGTTTTCCGAACCGGGCTCGGCCGGCGAAGCAATTTCTTCCGAAGAAGAGCAGTACTCCGAAGCGGCTAATGTTCCTGCGGCGGAACCAAGCCACGCCGGCCACGGCCACTTTCCCATCCGCCTGGAAGGCGGGGCGAAAAAGCCGTCCGGCCAGCTTTCGCGCGACGAAAAGCGCCTCTTGGAAGTCATTCGCAAGCTAGGCGGCCGCGTTGCCCAGCGGGAAATCCGGAAGAACATCGACTGGTCCGAAGCCGCGGTCAGCATGACGCTTTCCGACCTGGAGGACAAGGGGGCAATCAGGAAAATCAAGAAGGGCCGCGGCAACGTCATCCGCCTCGCCTGACCGATTCGGATTGTGCGCAAGGGCGTCCTTCCCGGGATTTATTATACTCCTAGAAGGAACGGCAGGAGCGCCGCGACAGCGCCGCCGAAGACCAGGCCGGCGAGGACCGAGCGTTCGTGGCCGTGCTCGCGCGCGGCGGGAATGAGCTCGTCGAACGAAATGTACGTCATCACTCCGGCGGCGAACGACGTGGACGCGACGAGGAGCCACGGGCCGGTTGAAGACAGGAAGACCGCGGCGAGAATGGCTCCGATTGGCTCCGCAAGGCCGCTTGCCGCGGTGACGCGGATGATTGTCCTTTTCCTGGCCTTGGCCTGCGCCAGCGGCAGGGCGATTACGAGGCCTTCGGGAATGTTGTGCAGCGCGATTGCAATGGCCGTGGCGATTCCGAGGCCGGCGCTCCACGCGTAGCTTGGGTAGAGGATGAACCCTTCGGGAAGGTTGTGGATTGCCATTCCAAGCGCGATGAGCGCGCCGCGCTTGGATTCCGGAATGTTTTCAAGCCCAAGCGCGTTGACGTGGGGGACGTGGTTTCCGCCGGTTTCCTTCAGGCCCTTCCAGAAGTGCGGCAGCATCGAGTCGACGAGGAAGAGGAACACCATGCCGACAAGGAACCCGGCCAGCGCCTCTGCCGGTGAAACCCACGCGCGCAGCATCATTTCCGCCGACAGCGCGAGCATTACGCCGGAAGTGAACCCGAACGAAAAAGCGACCTGCCTCTGCGACAGGTCGCGGACCAAAAACGCCAGCAGCCCGCCGAAAAGCGTGCCCGTCCACGCCACAAGCGCCAGCACAATGACTTCGAAAAGCATGGCAATCGGTTCCCGCTTCAATCAATTCAGAGTTCGAGCCCTTCAGACGTCGAGCAGGATGCGGATTTTCCACAAATTGCCTTCCTGCCAGACCTTGGCCTCGTGCATGGTGACGGCCTTGACGTGCGTTTCGCCCTTTTCCGGAGTCATGGGCTCGCCGAAGGCCATTACCGTAGCGGAATAGCCGCCGTCTTCCTTCCCGAATTTTTCCACCGTGAACTTTTTGAAGAAGACTTCGCGGCTCTCGGACTCGGACAAGAGGTCGCTCAGCAAGTAGACCGCGAGCTCTTCGAGGGTCTCGGCGCGCTCTTCGACCCGCGACCGCTTGAGTTCCCCAAGCTCGTCGACCTTGGCGATGGTGGAAAACATTGCGAGGGCAGCGTTCTGCAGCGCCTCTTCGAAAGAGAAGCCCTGGGCCTCGAACAGCACGTCGGCAGTGTGTTCCAGAAAGGTGAAGGGTTCCATTTTGCGCTCAACAAGCACTACTAACGGGCACAACCAATTTAATCCAGTCGGCGGCCCGCGCGGTTTCCTCTTAGCAGCCGCTTCGGACTGCGCCCGCCAACTGGGGCAGGGGTTTTCAATTGTCCAATTTAAGGCCTTTCGCGCGGGTTTTTCTGAACGTTCGTCCGGCAAAGAGGAGAAAAAGGCACAGGGTGTAATGCTTTTTGCCAGATAGTTATTAATTGGCCCGGCAAATCAATCAGTAATCTCAAGCCGGTTTTTGTTTCGCCTGGATGTTTTTGTCTGGCCGGATGGGTTTTGTTTCATCAGAAGGTGATTTGAATGGAACGCGTGGAACCGCTTTTCGACGAATGGGGGCCCGAGAAGATTCTGCAGGTCTACGACCCCGCAACCAAGATGCGCGGAGTAGTTGTCATCGACAACACGGCAATCGGCCCCGGCAAGGGCGGCATAAGAATGCAGCCCGACATCACGATTGACGAAGTCTTCCGCCTGGCGCGCGCAATGACGTGGAAAAACGCATTGGCCGACATTCCGTTCGGCGGCGCAAAGTCCGGCATCAAGTACTTGCCCACCGACGCCAAGCACAAGGAGAAGATAGTGCGCTCGTTCGCCCGCGCCATCGGGGAAGTCATTCCTTCCAAGTACATTGCCGGCCCCGACATGAGGATGACCGAGGTCGAAATGGGCTTCTTCGCCGAAGAGCTCGGGCCCGGCTCGTGCACCGGCAAGCCAGCGAAAATGGGCGGATTGCCCCACGAACTGGGCTCCACAGGCTTCGGCGTGGCGGAATCGACTTTCGCCTGCCTTGAGCACGAGAACATCGACGTCAACGGCGTGCGGGTGGCCATCGAGGGCTTCGGCAACGTAGGAACTTTTACGGCAAAATTCCTGTCGGAAAAGGGCGCGAAAATCGTCGCGGTCTCCGACTCCAGGGGCGCAGTCTTTTACGAGGACGGCTTCGACGTGGAAAAACTGATCAAGACCAAGGAGACCAAGGGCACGGTGACGGCGTGCGAAGAGCGCGGCGCCTCGGTGCTTCCGGCCTCCCAGCTTTTCGAACTGGACTGCGACGTCCTGGTTCCCGGCGCGCGGCCCGACGTCATCAACGACCAGAACCTCGACAAGATCAAGGCGAAAATAGTGGTCGAGGCCGCCAACATCCCGATGACGGTGGAGACCGAGAACAAGCTCTACGAGCGCGGCATCCTCGTGATGCCGGACTTCGTCGCCAACGCCGGCGGCGTCATTTCGTCTTGGGTGGAGTGGAAGGGCGGCACGGAACAGGAAATGTTCCGCGTCGTGCGCGAAAAAATCGGCAAGAACTCGCGCAAGGTACTGGAGTTCCACCACGAAAACGACGTCGCGCCCCGCGCCGCGGCAATGGAAATCGCCATGCAGCGCGTGCGAAAGGCCATGGACAAAAGGAAATAAACCAGTAGGCTCCGAACTATTCTGGAATGGGCAAAATTTTGCGCGCCAGGATCCTGGTCAGCGGCGAAGTGCAGGGCGTGGGCTTCCGCGCCCGCGTGTTCCAAGTCGCGGCCGAGGAAGGCGTGCGCGGCATCGTCAGGAACCGGCGCGACGGCACCGTCGAAGTCTACTGCGAAGCCGATTCTTCCGGCCAACTCGAAGCGTTTTTGGAGCGCCTGCGCCACCCGTTCCAGTCCTGGCCCCTGCCCGAGGCCGAGCCCGAGCGGCTCGAAGTCTTCGCCGAGGGAAGCGCCGACTTTCGGCCCGCGTGGAAAAAGTTCGAGGGCTTCGAAGTCGACTCCGAACTTGGCTAACCGGCTCCTCTAGCGGCGTTCCATCGTCCCGGCGGCTTCTTTTTATTTGCGCAAATCCACTATCCTTTCCGGTGCTAAAAATGCCCAGCCGAATTCAGACCAACCGCCGCCCGGAAGACGAGTTTCTTCCGGCGCAGCACGCAGTGCCGTTCGGCCAGCAGGCCAAGGCGCGCCGCCAGCTTTTGGGCCTCGTCGCCAGGCTTCCTTCCACGCCGTACAAGCAGGCGCTTTGGGGCACGCTGGAACGCGACGCCGGCATCCACACGCTTCCCGCGCTGCGGCTCTCGATTGCGGCTGAACAGGGCAACGCCGGCAGGGTCCGCACGGGCCTGGCAAGCGCCAGCGAAGCCGAATACCAC
>CAYVQS010000027.1:3859-6930 GCA_964453195.1 Microcaldota archaeon
CTGACGCGGCTTGACGCCATCCAGCTGGTGGAAAAGTGGATGGCGCTGCACGGCACAACGTTCGCCCCCCGCCAGCAGCCGAAACAATAGCGACGCTTCCCCGCAGCCAATGGCCGCCGAGCCCGGAGCCGAATCTGGGCCGCCGGAAGGCGGGAAAACGGGGGTTTTAAAGCCCACCAAACGCTTTTATTGCCCCGGAGTCACTAGTCTTTCACCGGCCAAAACCCGGCTCGTTCTTCGGAAACTTCAAGGTGATTACTATGCACGGACACGCGATTGCAAGGGACCTCGTCTGGAAAGCCCAGTCCAAGGGCGACGTAAAGTCCATCGAAGTCGAAGTCGGCGACCTGTCGGCGGTCTCGGCAAAGGAACTTGTCGCTGCCCTCAAGCTCATCGCGCCAGGCCTGCACGTCAAGGTCCAGTCCGTCAAGGCCGTAGTCAAGTGCCCCAAAAGAAAGTGCGGCTATTCCGGCAAGCCCAAGGTAGTCGAAAAAATGCACGGCCTCGTGCTGTTCGAGTGCCCCAAGTGCCGCGCCATCCCCAAAATCGTCCAGGGCGGCGAAGTAGTTCTCAAGAAAATCGTGCTCAAGGGCGGAAACACGCTGGAACGCAAGTCCGCCAAGAAAGCCGGCAAGGCAAAGAAAGCAAAACCCGCCAAGAAAACCGGAAAACACGCCAAGAAGAGAAAGTGATTCCTCCCTTGTGCCTCGCCGTGCCCGGCAAAGTAGTCTCCCTTGATTCTTCCAAGCAGGAAGCGACTGTTTATTACTACGACGGCTCGCGCCGCCAGGCCTCGACCATCGGCCTCGCGCCCAAAATCAACGACTACGTCCTCGTCCAGGCCGGCCTCGTAGTCCAAACCATTCCCGAACAAGAAGCCCAGGAATCCATCGAGGCGTGGAGAGAACTTGACAAAGCTTGAATTCAGGCGCTCAAAAAACATTATTAACTAGCAAATTCACCAAGAAGTAGGTAGTTAATTCAGTCCGAGTCCGTTTAGAAAAATGGTGGTTTCTTGCAAAATAGACTTAACGGAGTACACTTAGGAGTTGTATCGGTTCTTTCCTTGAGCCCCAAAGCAGCGGAAAGGCACCGAGAAGTAGTGGAAGCGGTACGCAAAGTATTTCCAGGGGAAGAATGGTCGGTAAGTCAGTCCACTAACATACATGGCCGAGGTGTTCACGGCGCAGTTACTTTGCTCCAAAAAAGAGGCGCCGACTGGCGCGAACAATTTACAATAGTAACCAATAGGAAAGGCAAACAGCAAGTCGCGCCTAACCCTGACGAAGGAAGATTCGGGGAAGTATTGACTCATGGCGTCTCCGCACTTATTAACAAAGGCCGAAGAAATGCCCGCGTTGTCATAACTAATCCCGCAAAATTATACTCGCACGTCGCTGAGCGTTAGTTCAGTGCAGTATTTCCAGCGTGTGCTTCGTATATCTCTGCAGCCGGCACAACTCGCCGTCCGACAACTTCCTGACCGCCAAGCCCCAATGCACACCCACCCAGTCCCCTTCGGCAGCATCCGCCGCCAACTGGAAACCATCAGGCAGTTTTGTCGCCACTTTCCTCTCGACAAGACCTGACAAGACATATTTTCCGTTTTCCAAAGTCACAAGCGGCCCCTTGACAACCAGTCCGTCGCCGTCGGCCCGTTCAACACGGGCCCAAGAGACCAAGCACTGCGCCTCGTTCTCGACGGTCTTGGCTACTTTTCCCGTAATGAAGTGGACATAGAGCACCTGGAAAGAATGGTGCGGCCACGGATTGCCCGGAATCCCGGCAACCAGCTTTTCGGCGAAAGTCTTGGGAAGCAAGTGCGGGGCTTCGAATTTTGCCTTAATCATTTTCGCAACGTCTTCCGGCCCGATTTTCTCCAACAACTCGTTGCCAAGCCAATAAGCCTCGACCACTTCCAAGTCGAACGGCTTTTTTCCACTTGCTTCGCCAATCAACTCGGCGTAAGGGTAGAACGCCACGAACTTTTCCAGCAAGCCGGCGACTTTTTCAGGCCCTTTCCCCGTCTTCAGAAACTCCTCGAACGCTTTCCACGATTCGGCGGGGCCGCAGTAGTCCTTGCAGTTGGGAACGGTGGAAAAAACTGCTGCGAGCCTCAGGCCCGCAAGCTCCGACTCTGAAAAAGCCAAGAAACTACCTCTTCTTCGCCAAGAAGGGCAGTTGCCGGGGAACCGCGGCCGCAACCGAGGCGAGTTCCGAGACTCCGACCGCGGCAACCACTCCCAGGACAATCAGCGCCGTGCCAATCGCCGCATTAAGGGAAACGGCCTTGGCCGAAAAAGCGAGTTCAAGCACCGTTGTAATCGGCGAGCCTAAAAGAAGCACCATGGTCGCAGTAGTGGCGCTTGCAAGCTGGAGCCCCTTGAACCACGTCCACACGTACGCCAAAAGCAGCAAAGCGGTGAAAAGCACCCAGCCCGCCTGGGCCGAAGACAGTTCAAGGACCGCGCCGGCCTTTCCTGTCGCGGCCAAAAAGCCCAGCATGACAAGCGAGCCGAAGAACATCCTGCCGAACATCACTTCCTCGGCGCGGAATTCCTCCAGGAACTTCTTGGCCATCACGGTCTCGGCCGACCAGAACAAAGTTGCGGCGAACACCAGCAAGATTCCCTCGTTGAGCGATGGGATTCCAAACAGCATCAAATTTGCCGCCATTAAGAGGCCGGCGGCGGCCAAGAGCTTGGCGTTCAGCTTCTCCTTGAGGAAGATTGCGGCGAGGACTGCCACCCAGACGAACATGGTCTTGTGCACGAACGACGCGCCCGCCGCGCTCGTCAGGGACAATCCTTGGAAGAACAGCAGGAAGGGTACGGAGCCGCCGACTGCGCCGACCAGCGCCAGTTTCGCCCACGCCCGCTTGGAAAGCGCGGACAGGCGGCCGAACGAGCCGGCGAAAAACAGGATGGAGACGAGGAATGCCGCGACCGAGACGTTCTTCAGTGTGGTGAACACGACCGCGTCGGCCATGGAAACGGCGTACTTGTTGAGGAAAATCGAGGCGCCGGAAACCAGCGCAGTGAGGAAAACGAGGGAAATTCCTTTGCTTCTTG
>CAYVQS010000027.1:6940-11678 GCA_964453195.1 Microcaldota archaeon
ATCGAAAGCCATGCCGACCACCTTCCGACTCATTATTCGCCCCTTATTTAAATGCCTTGCACCCTGATTTAAAACGTGGCCAAACTCCCCGGCAAGGCAGTGAAAGTCCTGGTTTTCGGCTCGGAAACCGGCACCGGCGACGACGCGGCCTTCCAAGCCGCGCACGCGCTGGACTCGTGGGCCCGCGAAAACAGCATCGCCTTCGAACGGTGCGACGACCCGGCCCACGCCTTTTTCCTCCTCGAAGAAACCGGCTCGGCAGTCATCCTCGACGCGGCCGCCGGAATAAAAGCGCCCGTGCTCCTCGACGGCTTAGACTCTCTTGTTTGTTCCCAGGCCAAGTGCTCTCTTCACGACTTCGACGCCCAGTGGTTTTTGAAGCTCTTCGAGGCCCTGCACCCCGGCGAAAAGCCCGTAGTAAAAATCGTCGCCGTCCCCCTCGCCGCCGGCTCCGGCGAAAAGATTCTTGAAAAAACCCGGAAACTTCTCCTGCTTGCGGCGGGAAAGAATGCTCCTGGAAAACCGAAGGCGCCTGGGGAAAGGAAGAAATAGCTTGAACTCCAGTAAACGGTTTGGTGCAAAAATGTCAAGACGCTCGAAACCCGAACCCCGCAGGGGCATTGCAGACAAGTCCTTCGGCAAGCCAAAGCGGTCTTCCCTTGTTCCCGACGAATTCATCCTCGGCCACTTCGGGGCCGACTTCGAGTCTTCGCTGCGCATACACACGGCGTCGCTCAAGCGCGAACAGCCCTCGCCCCAGGAGCTGCGCGCGGAAATCGACAAGACGGGCAGAAAACTCGACTTGATGCGCGCCGCCCTCGTGCCGGCACAGAACGCGGCCGGCTTCCACCAGATGTCGCCCCAGCACCGGCAGAACGGATTCGAGGCCGCCAAGCTTTTGGCGCGGCTGCGCGCGGCACAAAACCATTTGAACGGCTAGAACGCGCCAGGTCCGGGGGCGCCGCAGGGGCCGGGAGAATCAGAAGTTCTTGTATTTCTTGCCGTCGACTTCCATCCTGACCTGCAAAAAGTGGGTTGCGCAGGAAATGCACGGGTCGTACGACCGCACGAGCTTCTCCATCTCGGAAACTATTTTCTTCTCGTCCGCCCCGGCCTCGAGGAGCTGGGGGACGTAGGCGCGCACGTCGTCCTCTATGTTGCGCAGGTTCTGGGCGGTCGGGGGAATGATGTTTGCGGCCGTGATTTTGCCGTCCTTGGCAAGGGAATAGTCGTGGAACAGAAGGCCGCGCGGCGCTTCGGAGACTGAGACTCCGCGCGCGTTGTCGGGAACGGGGAACTCCTGCTTGAGGTCGATGGTCTTTTCGCCGGACAGGTCGATGGAGTCGGCGATTTGGATTGCGCGGTCGAGCAGCTGGACCACTTCGATGGCCTGTGCCAGGTTGTTGTAAAACGGGTTGGACGCGGGGAAGCGCTTGCCCTTGGATTCGGCGTATTCCATCGCCTGCCTGGCGTTGTCGGACAGCCTGGCCTTGTTGAGGTTCATGCGCGCCAGCGCGCCGGCCATGTACGACTTTCCCTCGAGAGTGACGAACTTGGAGGTCGAGTAGGGATTGACGTATTCGTCCAAGTGCTTGGCGTAGTCCACGGGCAGGATGGTGTCGACCGAACTTGACGAAATCCTTCCGCGGAAGACCGCGTATTTTCTGTCCTCGGAAAGCGCGAGGTACTGCGTGTTCCGCTCGAAGTCCGGGTATTCCAGGTCGGCGAACATTTTCGCCGTCTTCATTGCGTCGGCCTGGCGCGCCGCAAGCTGTTCCTTGAGGAAGAACAAGTCGGCCTTGGACGGCAGGCGCGTGAAGCCGCCCAGGCGCGCGGAAATGGGGTGGACTTCGCGGCCGCCGATGACGGCGATGATTTCGTTGCCGGCGCGCTTGAGGCCGATTCCCATCTTGACTTCGTTCGGGTATTTGGGCGCCATCACCAGGGCGTCGGGGAATCCCAGGTAGTCGGGCAGGGCGAGGAAGTACAGGTGGAGCAGATGGGACTGGAGCATGCCGCCGATGTGCTCAAGCTCGCGCAGCTGGGTCGCGGCCTCCGAGGGCTGGATCTGCAGCGCGGCCTCGATTGCCTTGAGGCTGGTGAGGAAGTGCACGACCGAGCACACGCCGCAGATTCTCGAAGTCAGGGGCGCGGCCTCGGAATAGTTGCGGCCCTTGACGATTCCCTCGAAGTACCGCGCGCCCTCGAAGACTTCCATCGACACCGAGTCGACTTCGCCTCCCGAAACCTTGAGCGAGAGCTTGGCGTGGCCCTCTATCTTCGTGATGTGGTTGAGCGAAATTTCCCTTGACATAAAAATCACTCTAATTCTCCGCGGCAGAGCATTTCGCCGTATCTCTTCGAGCTTCCGGCGAATTTCAGCAGCTTCTTGCGGATTTCCTCCTTCGAGAGGCCGTGGAACTTTTGGAACATCATTATTTCGGCGTGGATGTTGGCGTCGTCGGACGGCCCGCGGCACCCCTCGCACGGGAAGCCGTAAGTAGTGCAGATGGCGTCGCACCCGGCCTGGGAAATCGGGCCCATGCACGGCGAAATCGGCATCAGGCACTTGTTTTCCTTTGCCCGGCACTCGACGCACACGGGCTTGGACTCGACGACCGGGATTTTTCCGGCGACGAGGGACTGGAAAATCTCAAGCAATTCCTTGCGGTTGACGGGGCACCCGCGCAAATAGTAGTCGACCTTGACGTAGTAGTCGATTCCCGTGGCGCAGATGGAGTCCACGTGCGCCCCCGGCGGATAGACCGCGCACACTAGGTTCTCGTGCATGAAGTTTCTTATGTTGGGCACTCCGCCGAAGCACGCGCACGTGCCCAGGGCGACGACGAGCTTGCTCTTGCTCCGGATGTCCTTGATTTTCTCTATTTCCTCGGCCGTGGTCACCGCGCCTTCGACGAAGGCTATGTCGAACGGCCCCTCGTCGTTGTCCTGCTTGGCCATGGGAAAGTGCACTATCTCGACTTCCTGCGCCAGCACCAAAAGCAGGCCCTCGAGGTTGAGGATCTGCATCTGGTCGCCCGCGCAGCCCGTCAGCGAAAACACTCCGACTCTCTTTTTTGCCATTTTTTTCAACTGTTTCAATCGTTCTTCAAACAAATACTTTGCGGCGGCACATATTTAGCCGGTTTTACTCTTCAAGCGTCTTTGCCTCGGCGTAGGAAAAGACCGGGCCGTCGCGGCAGACGTATTTGCCGCGCGCCATGCAGTGGCCGCACTTGCCGATTCCGCACTTCATGTGCCGCTCCAGCGAGACGAAAACCTGTTCCTCGGAAAAGCCCGCCTTTGCCAGGACGTCGAGGCCGCACTTTATCATCACCGGCGGCCCGCAGCTCAAGACAATAGTCTTCGCCGGGTCAAGCGCGTGCTTTTCCATCAGGCTGGTGACGAGGCCGACGCCGCCGGTCCACGAACACGTTCCGGGGACAACGTCCACCGTTAGGAAACAGTCGACTTCGGCTTCCTGCCATTTGAGCAGGTCGTCCTTGAAAATCACGTCGTCGGGAGAGCGCGCGCCGTAGAACAGCGTAAGCTTGCCGTATTTTTCCCGTTCGGCCAGGACTTGGCGGATTGCCGACCTAAGCGGCGCGAGCCCGACTCCGCCGGCCAGGAACGCCAGGTCTTTTCCCGCGCAGCGGGCAAGGGGATATCCGTTTCCGAACGGCCCGCGCACTCCGACGAATTCTCCCTCGCCAAGTTCGTGCAGTTTTTTCGTCACGTTTCCGACTTGGCGAATCGTGCACTCGAACCACGCCGAAGAGTCGCTTGGCGCCGAGGAAATGGAAATGGGCGCCTCGCCGACTCCGAAGGCAGTCAACTGGACGAACTGCCCCGGCCGGTAGTTGAATTTCTCCCGTGCCTCCTGGTTTTCGATTTGGATCCTGAAGGTCTTGACTCCCGGCGCCTCTTGCACGACGTCACGCAGAACTGCTTTTTCGGGAACGTAGGGATTGTCAGCCATTTTTTTTCATCATTTTCTTCAATTTCTTTAGTAAAAATATTCCGGCTACAAGCATGGCAAAGATAACGAGGGAAAGTACTATTGCGCCGAGGAGCCAGTAATAATTGCCAAAGACGGTTCCTGGCTCGCTTTTTTGCTCGGCACGCCTGAGCTCGGGACACATTCCCGTCTGGTTAGGGCCGGGACTCCATAGTTCGCAGTCGGGCGCAATAACGTCGCGATAGATTATCAGCCAGTTTCCGCTGCGCTCGTACTCGTCCAAAACGCAGTTAATAGAATCTTGTTTGGACAGAGCGCCTTCGAGTTCGGCAGAATACGGAACAAAGGAAAGGTAAGCGCCGCCGTGGAACTCCGCGAGCCTGCGCTTTTCTTCATTCTGCGCAATTCTAGCTTCGAACATTGGACGGAGTTGAGAAACATCTTCGGCGCACACCGGTTCAATGACTGAAAAGTATGCATCGAGAGACTCGTTAGTAGGAACAACCTTTGCTAAATAATTCCAACCTTCCGTTTCAGAAACAACCGCTTGGTTGTTCATATAAGGCATATTCGCAAAATAGAACACGTAAAATATTTCAGAAAGGCCGGTTTGACCAAGCGGGCTGAAATCATCCACCCCGAACGAATAGTCCGAAACATTTAATGCCCTGTCGAAACGCAGCGTTTTGTTGAAGCGCATCACACTCGACTCGTTATTAATAGTGCAGGCCACCGAAATCTTCGTCGCCTGAATTGGATTCGACAAATTCATAGCCACTG
>CAYVQS010000028.1:0-2066 GCA_964453195.1 Microcaldota archaeon
TGTCGTACTCGGTCACGAACTCGGAAGTGCTGTGGGTCATGCGCCAGTTCGAGCCGCTTGCGTCCGGCGTCGATGCCGGCCTCCGCAGGGCTGCAAGAAAGTCGTCAAGTTCGCTCTCGTTCTTGTAGAACTCGACGTTGACCACCATTCCGATTGAGTCGGTCAAATACTCGCACTGGTCGCGCTGGTAGTCGCGGACCAGTTCCTTGTCGAGCACCTTATAGGAATGTTCCTTGCCGTTCTGGTAATAGGAACCGCCCCGCGAGTGCCCGTCGGTAACGAGGGAGCTGCAGTTGAAAACGTCGCCGGAAGATTCTTGGAAGGAGATAAAGAGACCCGCCCCGGCAGCGGACGGGATTGAAGGCAAAACTTGCGCGCCCGCAAGGCTGCCTAACAAGAGAAGGAACAAAAGCAGCTTCGCACGCATGAAACTCTACAGTCTTGCGGACTATAAAAAACCGGCTTTTCACACGACTTATGAAAAAAAAGCGCCTCAGGCAGGACCCAGAACCCAAGAGAAGGAAGCGTCCTTCTCTAAGGGATTACTCATCCTCCTGCTAAACAAATACTAGGAGGGGAAGAGCAGTCCGCTCGAGGGGAACCTTGGGTTCCCCATGCGGACAGCGCCTCGGGCAGGACTCGAACCTGCGACATCTCGATTAACAGTCGAGCACTCTACCAGCTGAGTTACCGAGGCAATTAGGGAAATTAAGAAGAAGACTTTTGTGTCTGGCAAAACTTTTATACCGTTCTACGGCAGGCCGCGCGCAAGGCCCTCCTTCTTTGCCTGTTGCGCGACGGCCTGGGAAACGGCGGGCACGACTTTCGGATCCAAGGGGTTGGGAATCACGAAGTCCGGGGAAAGCTCGTCTTCCGGAACGAGCGAAGCCAGGGTGTTTGCCGCCGCCCGCTTCATGCCCTCCGAGATTTGCGACGCGCGCACGTCGAGGGCGCCGCGGAAAATCCCCGGGAACCCGAGGACGTTGTTGCACTGGTTGGCGTAGTCCGACCTGCCCGTGCCCACGATGAAAGCGCCCGCGGCCTTGGCAGCAATGGGAAGAATCTCGGGGACGGGGTTGGCCATGGCGAAGACTATGGGCTTGTCGGCCATGGACTTGATCATTTCGGGAGTCACCGCGCCGGCGACCGAGACGCCGACGAACGCGTCAGCGCCCTTCACGGCGTCGGCGAGCGTGCCTGAAATCTTTTTCTTGTTGGTGATTCTGGCAAGCGCCTGCTTGGCCGGATTGAGGCCGGGCCTGCCGTCGTAGACTATGCCCTTGGAGTCGCACAAGATGACGTCGGCCACGCCAAAGTCCACGAGGAATTTGGCGACCGCGGTGCCGGCTGCGCCGGCGCCGTTCATGGCGACCGTGGCATTGGAAAGCTTTTTGCCGGCAAGCTTGAACGAGTTGATGAGCGCGGCGAGGAGCACGATGGCGGTGCCGTGCTGGTCGTCGTGGAAAACGGGAATGTCGAGCGCCTTTTTCAGCCGCTCCTCGATTTCGAAGCAGTTGGGCGCGGCGAAATCCTCGAGGTTGATGCCGCCGAAAGTCGGGGCAATGGCCTCGACGGTTTGCACGACTTTGTCAACGTCCTGGGTTGAAAGGACGATTGGAACGGCGTCGATGTCGGCGAACTTTTTGAACAACAGCGCCTTGCCTTCCATGACGGGAAGGCCGGCAAGTCCGCCGATGTTGCCCAGGCCCAGGACCGCGGAACCGTCCGAGACCACGGCGACGGAATTCCACTTGGAAGTGTATTTCCACGCCAACACCGGGTCGCGCTGGATTTCCAGGCAGGGCTGAGCGACGCCGGGGGTATATGCAAGCGAGAGGTCGCGGCGGGTCTCCAGGGGCATTTTGCTATGCACTTCGAGCTTGCCCCGGAACTTTGCGTGAAGCTCGAGCGACGCCTTCTTGATTTCTTCGTCGGCCATTTTAGTCACGAAATTTCGCGCCAACTGCTTTCCAGCTTAACGTGCAGCGAAGCTGCCCTCAGGGCAAAAAGTCTTTGGCGTGGATTTTTTCCGGCAGATAAGTGTTGGAAATGTACTGTAGGCTCTT
>CAYVQS010000028.1:2076-11204 GCA_964453195.1 Microcaldota archaeon
TCGGCCTTGATCTGCTTTTCCAGGAACTTGTCGATTTCCTGCTGCCACGGCTTGGACTTGAACCAGTCGTACGCACGCATTTCCTGCGCGCGCTTTATGTCGACCTCTTTCGCCTTGATCGTGACCTTGCGCAGGTCGTAGTGCTCGATGTCGGAAATCGACATGCCGAGGAAATGCGCCTCCTTGCAGCCCAGGCGCTCGGACTCGTGTGCGAGGGCCATGGAGCCGTACTTCATCGTGGAATAGATGTACCACCCGTACGGGTCCGCGTCGGTCAAAATGTAAATGGGGAGCTTGAGCTCGTCGGACAGGCGCTGCAAAAGGCGCCTGGCGCCGCGCGCGGCCTGGCCCGCCGTGGTCATCAGCAGGCACTTGTTCTTGGCCCAGTACTCGTCCTCGTTGAGGCGGTCGAAAATGGCGTTCTTCTCGGCTACGAGGACGTATTCCGCGCCGATGTCCTCGAACTCTATCTGCTCGACAATGGAGGGGACGGCCCAGCCGCCCGAACCCATCTTGGACAGGTCGATCCTGTCGACCTTGTCGCGCACGCGGTCCACCATCACCATGTCGCCCGCCATGCGCCCTTTGGGCTCGGCGCGAAGGTGAAGGCGTTCGCGGAAGGTGTCGAGAGAGACTTCAAAGTCGACGATTGCCTCGTCGGACTCGTCTTGCTCGTCGATGGTGTCCTCCTTGCTGCCGGCGATGGTGCGTTTCTTGGCGTAGTAAAGGTCCCGGAGCGTGGCCGTCAAATTGTTTGCGAGCAGGTCCTTCTTGACGTAGGAGGCGACCAGCATGGTCTGCATGAAGCGGCGCGCGTGCGCGACGTTGAACAGATAGCGGTGCGCGACCTTCTCGCCCAGCGTGATTTTCTTCGTGTCGGCGTCGAAGGACACGTTGGACGAGCCCCGTATGGGGACGTCGATGTGCGGGTTGTCGCCCTTGTCGATTTCGCCCAGGAGGGAGTCGCCCATTTTCCCGATGCGGCCAATCATGTCGGCGTCGACGTTGCCTGCCTCGGCGCGCTGTTCTTTTCCGGATTTGCGTACAGTCATAGAAAATCACCCAAATTACTCGTCTTTCTCGATCTTGCCGGCGGAAACCAGCTCCTCTTCCTCGGCCGCGTCCTTGGCCTCCATGAGCGCGGTCCTCTTGACCGCGATTTTCTTGAGCTTGTCCTCAATCACGGTCTTCTCTCTTCCGGTGATGTCGTGAAGCGCCTCGGCGACTTCGCCGATGTAGCGCACGAAAATGTTGCGGCGGCGCTCCTGGTCCTCGGCGCGCTGCAGCGTGTGCAAATAGATGCCGATGGCGCGCGCGCACTCCATGAGCGAGAGGCGGATTTCCTCGACTATTTCCTCCTCGGCAGAGACCGACAATTTGCCGGCGCCCGTGTACGGGACGTAGACCGAAGTGAAGTTGACGAAGACCGAGACCGGCATGTCCTCCCAGTTCTTGAGGTCGTAGCGCGCCCAGTCGATGGTCTTGACCGCCTCGGTGATGGCGCACGAGCCGGCGTCGAAGAGCAGGGGAGTGCGGTTTGCGAACCGGAGGACTTCGCCCTTGGAGTCCTTTTCGAACGCGCCGGCCTTGCCGCCGTACGCGATTGCCGCCTCGACCATGAAGGGAATGCCGCCGCGGAACACGCGGGCCTTCCTCTGCACGACCTTCATCTGCTCGGGCGCAAGCAGGTTCTTGAGCGACTTTTCCAGGTAGTCCTCGCCGATGGGCACCATGGTGTCCAGGTCGGGCGCGATCCACTTGATTTTCTGGAAAGCCTCGACGATGCGCTCGGCCTCTAACCACTGCAGCGTGCGCGGCGCCTTGTCGAAGTCGATGCCGGGGCACATGCTTCCCAGTTCCTTGACCTTGTCCGAGGAAATGCGGCAGAACTCGGTCTCGAGCATCGAACCCAATTTTCGGGCCTTGGACGAGTGCGCGATGTCGACGAGGTCGGAAATCGTGATGCCAAGCGGGTGCGGCAGGGACGGCTTGGGCCGCGAGGGAATCTTGGTCGCAGCGCGCGGGAAGACCGTGATGTTGTTGTCGGGCTCGACGAAAGTGATTTGCGCGTGGGGGTTTGCAAGCGCAGTGCGGCGCAGGTATTCAAGCGGCCCCTGGTCGCCGCGCTTGCACTCGACTTCGGCGAACTCGGCCTCGATGCGCAGGCCGCGGAACTTGCCGGCGTAGTCGCGCTCGTTGCGGACCAGCGGCTTGTTCTTCTTGACGTCGATGGAGACTTCGCACTCGTAGACGCGGCCGTTGCCGGTGCCGGTCTTGATCTTGGACGGGTTGCCGGTGGTGATCTGGCCGAACATGGTCGCGTAGGACGCGCCGATTCCCTGCTGGCCGCGCTTCTGCTTGCGCTGGTAGAACTTGGTTCCGGCAAGCAACTGGCCGAGCGCAAGGCCCACGTTCTCCTTGGCGATGCCGACGCCGTTGTCCTCGACTACCACGATGAGGTGGGAGCCCTCGCCCTGGCGGACCTCGACCTTGATGTCGGGCAGAATGCCGGCGTCCTCGCACGCGTCGAGCGAGTTCGTGACGTATTCGTGGATGATGGTGGTGAGCGAGCGCAGCTTGCCAACGTAGCCGAGCATCTGGCGGTTCTTCTTGAAGAACTCGGCGACGGAATATTCCTTGAAGTCGCCGGCGGCGGTGGCCTCGGCGGCCTGCGCCGGTTGTGCAATGGCTTGTGTTTCGGCAGTCATTTCGAATCAGTCCTCTATTTCAAACTTGAAACAAGATTACGGCAAACTTTTCTATTACAGCAGGCCCTTGTCGGACATGGCCTTTTCGCGCTTGCGCTTTTCCAGGAAGGCGTAGACGCCGGCGTGCGTCGCGCCCTCGAGCAGCTTTTTCACGGCATCGCGGCACTCGCGCAGCTCGTCGTACTGGCCCAGGATCGCGATCTGGTTCTCCCACACCGACATCCAGGCGCCGGACAGCTCCTGAAGCACTTTCTTCGCGCGGCCGTCCTCGCCGATTACGCGCGCCTTGTAGCGCTCGATGAGCTTGGCGTCGCGGTTGAAGAACAGCTCAAGGTCGATGACCTCGATGTAATAGTCGTCGTTGAACAAGAGATAGGCCTGCTTGGGCTCGAAGCCCAGGCCGATTGCCTTGAGCACCTGCTCCGCCACCCAGGCGCCGCCGCCCTCGCCCTCTTGCGTGGGCTCGACGTCTAGGTTGGCCTCGGCGCCGGTCTCCACGACCGCAATCTTGACGCCGGCGCGCTGCTCGATTTCGTGCAACACGCGGCCGTCGTCCTTGCCGAGGGCGGGAAGGCGCTTGCCGGGGAATTTGATTTCCATTGATAACACTGGGAAACGGTGCCTTGAAATTGGTGGGAAAAACGAGCGGGTGATCCAGCCCCGGGAAAGGGCTGCAAACTGCTCAAATCCCAACTGTGATGGCTGGCAAATTATAAAACCCTTTGCGAGGAAGAAAACCGGTGAAGGCCGCGAACGGAAACTGGCGATGGAAACGGCAAGAAAGGCGCTTCCAGGCGACAATACGCCCCGACTCTGCATTCAGCTTTTTTGCAGGATGAGGCGGTTTTTGGCGAGCTTTGCCAAAGGCCGTGGCAGAGTAATCACCAGCGAATTGGCGACCCGACGGGCCTTGACGTTTTCGTTCACCGCCTTACGGACCATTTCGACATCCGCCGGGTTGAACGCCTCTTCCCCGCACGCGCACCTGAAGCCCTTGAGGACGAAGCCGCGCAGCTCGACGTCGGATTCCTTCATTTTCCTGCCGCAAACGGGACACTTCATTCCAGTCATCTTTTGAACAGTATTACGGTTATCACGAGCCATTCTTCGCCGCAGTCGGCGACAACGACCTTCAAAACATCGTTTTTGAAGCTCTTGACGAACTCGAAAACGCCTTTTTTCCTCCTTTCGTTCGTTTCCAAACCTCGTTCCAGGACGCCCAGAACTTTTTCGGAGGGAATATTGTCGTTGAGGATCTCCTCGGCCGCATGCCTGCTGAAAAGCACAGGCTTGCCCCGCCACTTCGGAAAGGGATATACCAATAAAATCTCCGAATACACCTAGATACGCGAGGGATATTTAAAGGTTTTCGGGGAGGCTTTCCGCTGAAGAATTACTGCGGTTTTGCGCCGGTAACGAAGGCCATGGCCTTGTCGAACTGCGCGTCCTTGACGCCGCGGCGGCGGAAGAACCCGGTGACGTTGCGGACGTCGGACTCGAGGAACGCGCGGGCGTGCGGGTGGTCCAGCAGCACGGACTGGGAGACGTCGATGAAGAACGGCTCCTGGCCCTTCATTATTATGTTGTACTCGGACAGGTCGGCGTGCACCAGGCCCGCCTTGTGGATCTTCCTCATGTTGGAGAGGATCTTCCGGTAGAGCTTTTCCGGCTCCTCGACCACTATTTCCGAAAGGAGCGCGTATGGCACGCCGTTTTCGCCCAAAAACTCCATTATGAGGGCGTTCTCCTTCTGGGCAATCGGGCGGGGGACGTTGACGCCGCCTTCGAACAGCGTCTGGAGGTTTGCAAACTCCTTGCGCGCCCAGGTCTGCACCAGGGGCCGCAGCTGGTGCTTGACGTGCTTGAAGCGGTTGTCGCCCTCGACGTACTTCATCATCGTGCGGAACGACGTGGTCTCGTACTTGTAGACCTTGAGCGCGACGTAGCTGGGCTCGGAAATCCGCTTCACAGGAGCGTCGGGCTTGTGCTCGTCGCGCCGCTCCATCTGGTACTCCAGGGAAAACCGGTGCTTCCTCTCGTCCTTTATCTGCGAAAGCGAATCCATTGTCGGCAGGCCCGCCCTGCGCGTGCACCGGAACACCATGGCCTCCTTGCCCTGGGCGACGGGATAATCCACCGAGGAAAAATAGTTGTTGGACAAAAAGCGGACGAGCACCATCAGCGTCTGGTCGTCGAACACCTTTCCCGAAATCTTGATTGCCTCGTGCAGGATTTTCTGCTCCCGCTCGGGCAACTTTCGTTTAGAAACGCGCGTGACCAACAGAACACCAGCCACTAGACGGGACGGAAAGGAAAGATAAAAAAGAGCCGGAAGAGCCCGGAACCCAAGACTCAATCCAGTTTCAGGCGGAGCAGGCCCTTGCGGCGCAGCGCGTCCACCTGGACCGCGGTATAACGGTAGGAAATGTCGCCCTTGGCGTCGGACTCCACCGACCACGGCACGATGATGACAACGTCGCCGGGCTTTATCCAGAGCTTGGAGCGGATTTTCCCCGGAATGCGGCACATCCTGGTCTTGCCGTCCTCGCACTGTACGGTCATGCGCGAGCCGCCGTGAAGCTCGAGGACCACGCCGAACAACTCGCCCTGGCGCGGAGTGCGTATCCTGGCCTGCATGGGGTCGTAGGTGCCGGGAGCCTGGTTGCGCGGGCCGCCCCACTGGCCGCCGCCGCGCCTGTTTCCGAAGAACAAAACCATAAGGACAAATCACCTTTTGCAACTACGCCCGGACCGGGCTCCTCGCGCCGCACGCCTCGCAGATCATGGTGCGCAAATTCCTTCCGCCCGCGCTCTCCAGGCGGGTGTCGGGCTTGCCGCACTCCTTGCAGATGACCTGGTTCTCGCAATAAGACTGGATGCGGTCGTTAATCTGCTTGGCCGAAAACTTCCCCTGGAGCACCAGGCGGCCGCCCTCGACCACGCCGGGAACCGCGAGTTCCTTGAACAGGTACTTGGCCAGCTCGTCGGGCTTGCGGCGAAGCCGCTCGCAGACGAAGTCGTAGTTACGGACGAAAGACTTGTTGCCCTCGACGAAAACCTGGGCAATCGGGCACTCGAACCGCTCGCCAGAGGAAATCTTTTCCGGAACCTCGGAATAGGCGTGGTCGAGAAGATTTTCGTATTCGTCAGCCGTGAAAACACACCCTCTAAGGAGAAAAATACTTCTTGCCAAAAATTGGAAGAAGAAGCGCAATAATTAGATGCAGCGCGAACTCTTTAAGCTTTTCTCGCGGCCCGCCCGGGAGTTGGAAAGGGCATTGCCACTGAAAACGGACTGCCTGCCGACGCAGGGGGCCTCGCGGGCCGGAAGGCCGGCAGGCCAAGAAGGCCACGACTGCCTATGCATCCCGAGCTAGAACATCGGCGCAAGCAGGTAATAGAAGCCCAGGCCCGCAAGCGAGCAGGCGACAAGCGGCGGCAGCGCCGGAAGATAGCCCTTGCGGCTGCGCAGGATTTCGAACAGCACGAAAAATCCCGCGACCCCGCCGGCGATTACGAAAAACGCCGCGACCAGGTTGGGCTGGCTGCCGATTTTCAGGGCCGACACCGAAAGCATCGACGAAACCACCAAGTCGCCGGTGCCCAGCTCAATCTGCTGCTTTTGCGAGCCGAGGGAAACCGCGAACGCCGCGCCCCGGTCGTAAAGCTCCTCGGCCAGGACAATCATGTGCTTGGTCTTGAACACCGCGATGTAGTCGTAGGCCGACAGCAGCACCGCGAGCAAAACCGCGGGAACAATGTCGAGCGACGAGCCCAGCATCGCGCCCACAACCGCGGCCACGCCGACGAGGAGAACGTTGCGCGAAGCAGGGACGAAGGCGCGCAGCGCCATCACCGCCGCGCCTAAGGCCAACGCGTACTGCTCGGGAACGAAAGACGACAGCGCTATGAGGGACGCCGAGAACAGGAGACCATACTCCATGAGCTTGAACAGGAGCCTGCCCTTGTAGAAGTACAAGACCACGAGCAGGGCCACCGCCGCGGCCAGGATGTAGGCGAAGAACGAAAGCGAATTTCCTATGTCGGAAGAGTCGTCGACAATCGACAACTGGTCAAGCACGAACTTCACGCCGACGATGAGCGCGAAGACCTGGATGGAAAGGAAAGAAGACAGCAGCGAAAACGGAAAACCCTCGGTGCGGGACGCGCTGCCTTTATTGGAAGGGGACGGAGCCGGCGCGACCCTCTTCGCCTGCGGCTTCGAACCATGAACTTTGTGCTTGCGGGCGCTGAGCCTGTTGGAACCGGCAGAAGCGCGGGGCATACGCAAAGAAAGAGGAACGGCCGAATAAAAAAGGGTGGGAAGAGCGGGTTACCATTCCTTGGCGCGGCTGGACTTGACGAAGCCCACCTTGGGCTCGTACAAGTCGCCCTGGCGCTTGAGCTCGTCGATGAGGCGGCGCGCGTAGTTCTCGTCGAAGCCAAGCGTGCCTGCCTGCTTGACGATTTCGTCGATGTCGACAAGGTCGTACTGCTGCTCCAGCGCGTTGATTACGCCAAGCAGCTGGCGGAGCTTGTCCACCTTGGACTTGGGCTGGCCGATGGAAATTATGTCCGAATCAATCCTGCCGGTCGACCGGTCCATGAAAATGTCGTTAAGCACGTAGGAAGAAATCTGCACCGCGCGCTCGGCGTCTATGAGGTCGACTACCTGGGACAGGCGCATCTTGGCCGACGCCTCGCTTAAGCGGATGAGTCCCTCGATTTCGCGCGCCGTCACGGGATAGTTGTTCTGCTTGGCGCCGAGTTTGCGCAACTCCAAGTAATACTCCTTGATGCGCGTGCCCGCCTCTTCCGAAAGCACGGGAAAGACCTTGCGCCTGGCGAACGAAATGTACTTCTTGAGCAAATCAAGGTCGATTGCCGGCACTATTGCGCTGCCCGGTTCGGGGGCCTTCTTCGACGCGGCCAGCTTGTGGCCAAGCAGGATGTGGTCCACCATCTTGCGGTCCCGCGCCTCGTCCAAAACGTCCTTGATGGTGAAGATGAGGTCGAAACGCGACATGAGAGTGGGCGGAATGTCGAACTGCGACGCCGGCGGAGTCATGGGGTCGAAACGGCCCATCTTCGGGTTGGCAGCGGCCAGGACCGAGGTCTTGGCCTTGAATTGGGTGACCATGCCGGCCTTCGCTATGCTGATTGTCTGCTGTTCCAACGCCTCGTGGATTGCGGAACGGTCGTCTTTTTCCATCTTGTCGAACTCGTCCACCATGACGATGCCGCCCGAGGCGAGGACGAGAGCGCCGGCCTTCAATATCCAGCCCTCTTCGGACTCGGGGTCGCGCTCGGCAGAAGCGGTGAGGCCGACGCCGGACGCTCCGCGGCCCGCGACGTAAATCGCCTTAGGGGCGAGGTCCTTGACGTACTGGAGGATGGTGGACTTGGCAGTACCCGGGTCTCCCACCAATAATACGTGGATGTCGCTGCGGATTTTCTTGCCGTCGGGAAGCATCTTGTTAGGGGTGCCGCCGAAGAGCTGGAGCGCGATGGCCATCTTGGCCTCGTCGAAGCCGTAGATGGAGGGCGCGACCGAGGCCGTGATGAGGTCGTAAAGCCGCGGGTTCTTGGCAAGCTCGATTATTTTCTCCTCCTCTTCCTTGGAAACCTCGAGCTCCTCGAACTCCTTTTTCTGCTTGGACATGTGCACGACGTCGAAGTACTTCAGGTAGACCGAGGTGCGGCCCTTGGCCTGGGGGTTCTGCATCAGGCGCAGCACGCCGACCAGCACGACGTTCTCGCCCGGGGAAACCACGTTGGTCAAGTCGTCTTCTATCCACAGCTTGACCTTCGGGGCCGTGATGTTGCCCTTGATTTTCTCCATCGGATCCTGCAGCTCAGAGCGCTGGATGTCGACGAAGTCGGACGAGGACTCAAGCAGGCGGAAGTCGCCGTAGCCGCACTTGCACTTCGTCGGCTTGACGATGTTGTTCTTCTGCGGAATCGTCTTGATGGTCTCGTCGCAGTGCACGCACTGCCACAGCGCCGCCGCCATCTTGGGCTGGATCTGGGAAATCATCGTCACCGTGCCCTCGATCGCCACGAGCTTGTTCAAGTGCTCGGCGCCCAGGTGCTGCACGGTGGAAAAGTAAGTCGGCCGGAGGCCAAAGACGCGGACGTGGGGCCTAAACTTCTTGTCCGGCGCAAGGCCCATTTCCTGGATGGCGTCCTCGGCAAGCGAGAGGTAGACGTCGGGCTTCTCCTGCAGCGCGTCCGCAAGCTCGTTGCTGAAGCGGTCAAGCATGGCAAAGTCGACTTCTATCGAGCGCTTTTCGGGAAAAGCCGCGGCGGTGTCCACGAGCTGGTCGTGCATGTACTCGCTGAAGAACTCCTCGAACTGCTTTTTCACGTCGTATTCTTCTACCAAAGCGCGTGCACCCTAAGAATCCAGAAATCGCCGGA
>CAYVQS010000029.1:0-1975 GCA_964453195.1 Microcaldota archaeon
CGGGCAAGTCTGGCTACGGGAGCCTGCCCCGCCACGGCGACGGGCTGCATCGAGCCCGCGCCTTCCAAGGCAGCCTGCATTTTGCGCACGTTCGTTTCCTGCGCCTGTTCGAAAAGCCTGCGCTCGACTTCTTCGCGCGACGCGTAGGAATTGGAATTGCCGGCCGAAAACTCTAGCTGCCGGGCCGAACCCGGCACGCGCCCGGCCCCGGTTTCCCGCGCCTGTTCCGGGCCCTGCTGCGCCTCGTTCATGGCCTGCGGAAAGTCCATCTTGAAAAACTGCACGGACGGCTTGATTGCCGCGTGCGGCCTCAGTTTCTTTTCCATTGCAGACAAGAAATGCCGCTTCGCATTTAAAACCGTTGGCGTGCCGCATTGCCCCCCAAGGGCGCTTTCGCTTTCAACGGCGCCTTTTGCCTCCAGCGGCACCTTTTACTTTTTTCCCGTGCCAAAACGTTCCATGGCTCTTTTTTCCCAGGCCGCTTTCCTCGGCCAATCCGCGCCCTATCCAAGCGCCCGCACAATAGTCCTGCCCGTGGAGTACGACGGCACGGCATCCTACCGCAAAGGCGCGGCCCAGGGCCCCGCGGCCATTTTGTCGGCCTCGCGCTTCTTGGAACCATACGACTTGGAAACCGGCAAACAAACGGCCTCCGTTTCCACTCTTTCCCCGATTGCCATTTCGCCCCACACTCCGCCCGAAAAAATACCTTCATTAGTAGAGCCCGCCGTAGCAAAAATCCTGGTCGACGAAAAATTTCCCCTCGTTTTGGGCGGCGAACACTCCATTTCCGTAGGCTGCGTTGCAGCCGCAGTAGAAAAGTTTGGAACAAACTTTTCCGTCCTGCACTTCGACGCGCACGCGGATTTGCGCGAGGAGTTCGAGTGCACGCGTTTTTCCCACGCGTGTTTTTTGAAAAGGGCCCGTGATTATACCAAGAATACTGTTAGCGTGGGGGTTCGTTCGCTTTCCCTCGAAGAGCATCAGCTTATCAAGAAAGAGAAAATTCCCGTGTTTTTCAGGAAGGACTGGCGCGGCGCTGAAAAATTGGTCAAAAAAATTCTTCCGTTGCTCAAGCCCAATGTCTGGGTTTCCCTCGACTTGGACGTCCTCGACCCCGCAGTAATGCCTTCAGTCGGCACTCCCGAACCCGACGGCTTTTCTTTCCCGGAGCTGGCGCTCCTCTTGTCCGAAGTGGCGAAGAAAAAGAAAATAATCGGCGCGGACGTGGTCGAGCTGACGCCGATTGAAAATCTTGACGCGCCGGATTTTGCGGCTGCAAAGTTGTGCCAGTTGCTTCTGGGTTTTGGCTAGTTTTATGCGCACTTGAGGTCTGAGTTGCAGTTCATGCCATTGTTGCATTCGTTGCCTGGCGATTCTTCGCAGCAGGGCAGGCCTTGTTGCCCGCAGTAGGGGTTGTTGGGCGTTTGCATGCTGGTTGTTTGGCACGCGCCGTTTTCGCAGAGGCCGTTGCTGTTGTAGACGCGCCTGCAGTCGATTTTGTTGCCTGCGCAGCTGTTGTCGGGCTGGCAGTGGTATTTCCAGAAGCCGTAGTTTCCGCCGTCCATTTCGGTGCATTCGTCCACGAAATATCCGTTTGGCCCGGTGCAGCTTCCTTTTAGCAGCGGGTTGCCGTAGTGCGAGTTGTTTGCATAGGAATAAAGCGGCGCGTTGGTGGACGTGCACGCCTGGCTCGAAGTTGGTTTGGGCACGCAGGCTCCGTCGCGGCAGACGTTTCCTTCCGGGCAGTTTTCTGATGCAGGGTTTGAAATTACGTATTTTTCGTTTCCCATTGCAATGCAGTTTAGTTCGAAAATCCTCGTTTCGTCGAAGCAGCTGTCGTAAGTCACTTCGCGGTCTCCGTACACGCTCCATCCGTCCAGGGTTCCTTTCCGAAAGAGGTCTCTTCCGCCGTCTGAGTCCGTGCAAAAGTCCCCGCCCTGGAAATTTCCCGGCAGGGCCGTGGGCGCGGCGG
>CAYVQS010000029.1:1985-11004 GCA_964453195.1 Microcaldota archaeon
TCCGTTGGGGCAGTCATAGCCGCCAGTTGCCACGTACTTGCCGTACTTGAAGTCTTCGCACTCGTATTCAATGGCGTACTGCCCGTTGCAGTAGTCTGAATCGTTGAACGCTTTTCCGGCATAGTCGGTTCCGTACGCCCGGCCTTTGGAGTAAAAGTTTTTGCCGTCGGAGTCCGTGCACGTTCCGACCGCGCCGTTTGGGTTGCCGAGGCAGGTGCCGTCCGCGCACCCGAAGTCGCAGGCCGTGGTTGCACCAGTCCAGGTGTCGTCCCAAAAGTCGCACATGCCTTCTATTACGTAGCACTTGGAGCCGGTGCAGGATTTCACGTCTCCCGCGGATTCCTCGTAGCAGTAGTCTTCGATTGTGCCAATCCTGGGAGGCCTCGTGGATACCGCCGTTCCTTTCACGAACAGGCTCGGATAGCTGCCGAGGCTTGCGTCCGAGTCGTTGCACGCGGCCGGCCGGGGAGTCGCCCCGGGCCTGATGCAGGCCGCGTTTTCGCACCCGTATTCGCACCGGTATTTTTCATTGGCGTTGGTTCCGTTCCTGCACATTTGTTCCCACAATACTCCGCCATCGCAAACGTCGAAAGTGCGGCTGCCGTCGTGGAATTCGGCATAGCCTGGCGTGTAGAAATCCGCGCCGTTGTCGGAGTCCATGCAGCCCGCCGCAGTGGCAATCGTGGGTGCGGGAAGGGGCGTCGGCGTCGCGGTGGGCTTGGGCGTAGTTGTCGGAGTTGGCGTAGTGGTTTCTTCGGGCAGGGGGGGAATGTCGTCGCCTGGCGTCGGGGCCGGCGTAGTGTTTTGTTGGTAGACAATAGTTGGCGTCGGCGTGGTTGCCAGGGCGCATTGCTTGGCGTCCGTGACCTCTTTTCCGTCGGTGCAGACGAACTTCTGCTGTGTGCATCCAGTAAATAGCACGGTCGCCAGCAAGGCAAGCAAGAGAATGGCGGGTTTCATGGAATAAGCCAGGGATTTTTGTTATTAAAGCGTTTAGACTGGTTTTGCGGGAGCGGGCGTTGAAAACCAATTTAAACCGCTTCTTCGTGCTATTGCGAATCCGGGTTTTTTGATGGATGGCTCCAAGTTTTCCGGCGCGGCAATCGAAGTTGCCGGCGTGCAAAAGTACTACGGCGCAAAGAAAGTCCTGGACGGCGTCTCGTTTTCCATCAATCAGGGCGAAATAGTCTCTTTTCTCGGCCCTTCGGGCTCGGGCAAGACCACGCTTCTCAAGTGCGCGCTTGGGCTCGAACGCCTGTCCGGCGGCTCAATCCGCATAATGGGCGCCGATTCCTGGGACGCCGGCAGGATAAAAGGTTTGGTGGGCTTCGTCACCCAGGCCGACTCTTTCTACGAGGAACTGTCCTGTATGGAAAACCTCCAGTTCTTCGGCCAGCTTTATGGCCTTTCTTCCGCTGACATTGACACAAGAGGCCGCGAACTCCTCAAATACGTCGACCTGGACAAGAACGCTGACTCGCCCGCGGACTCGCTTTCCGGCGGCCAGCGCAAGCGCCTCAACATAGTCCTCGCTCTTTTGCACGCTCCGTCGGTGCTGTTCATGGACGAGCCTACGGTCGGCCTCGACCCGGTGACGCGCACGTTCATCTGGCAGCTCGTCCGCGACGTAGCCGGCCGCGGAGTCACGGTCCTCATGACGACCCACTACATGCAGGAGGCGCAGCTGCTGTCGGACAAGATCCTGATTCTCGACAAGGGAAAAACCGCGGCCTACGGCTCAGTGGAAGAGCTCTCCAAGCTCGTTCCGTCCGGCCACGTAGTCCGAATTGCCACCAAGCCCGGAAACCCCGAAGTCCTCGACCCCATCAAGCAGCAGCTCATCAAAGAGGGCCTGGCGGATTCCATGGACCTGCGCGAAGGCGTAATCGTCGCGCGTCCCAGCGACCCCGAGGCGCTGGCGTCCAAGTTTTCCCGCCTCATAAAGCCTACGCCGGAGGAAATCCGCTACGTCGAAATCGACGAGCCGTCTCTTGAGGACGTGTTCTTCTACGTCACCGGCAAGCGCGGAATCGAGCTTGCGGAGAAGGTTGCCCATGCCTAAGTTTTTCGCCGTGGCAGTCAAGGACCTCAAGGTGTTCTTCAGGCGAAAGTCCACGACGGCCCTGCTTTTGCTTTCGCCAATAATCGTCATAGTCTTTCTCGGCGTCTTGTTCGGCGGCCAGCGCGCGGTGGTGGGCCGCGGCCTTCCCATGGTGGTCTGCAACTACGACGAGGGCTCGGACGGCGTAGTCATTGCAAGCGAGTTCCTCTCCGTCCTGTCCAACGTCAGCGGAAACGCCTTTTCCTACAACGAGCTTTCCCAGACCTTTGCCCTCAACCAGGAGGCTTGCCGGCAGTTTGCAGAACTCAACGTGCGCAAGGGCAACTACGCCGCGGGCCTGTTTTTCCCAAAGGCGTTCACCTACAACATCGTCAACGGCAACGGCCAGACGCTCGAAATGTACATGGACAATTCCAAGCTCGAAATCAGCACAATAGAACAGGCCTACGTCGGCGCGGTCACGCAGTTGATTTCAATCGAAGTCGGCAGCCAGTTCGTCAACAAGGTCTGGGAAAAGCTCAGGCGCACCGACGACCAGATTGGCCAACTGCAGAAGGAACGCATTCCCTCGGCCCGCTCCGAGCTCGAAGCCACGCGCTCCAACCTGTCGGCCTTCAACGACCGGCTCAACTCTTTCGACATCCAGTCATTCTACAACTCGGTCGCCGAAGGCAAGGCATCGCTTTCCGAAGCAAGTTCCCGCCTCGACGAGCTCTCGGCGTCCTCCCAGCGCGCGCGTTCCCGGCTCAATTCCGCCCAGTCCGACCTTAGCGCCGCCCGGTCATACGCCTCCCAGGCATCGTCCACGGTCTCGACCGCGCGTTCCCGCGTCTCTTCGGCAAAGGCGTCAATAGGCTGCCCATCGGCTCCCGCGGGATGCACCGAACTCGACCAGGTCGATTCCGAGCTCTCGGCGGTCGCGAACCAGGTCTACCAGGTGCAGTCCAAGCTCGACTCCTACGATTCCGAAATCACCGAGTCCAGGCGCGAACTCGACCAGCTCGACGCCAGCGTCGTTGTAATGAGGCAGAAACTTTCCCAGTCCGACTCCAAGCTTGACTCGGTGCGGGACACCATCCGCGAATTCGAACAGTTCAAGTCCGACTCGCTCGCATTGGTTTCCCAGACCAACTCCCGGCTCGCAAAGGCGCTTTCCGACCTGGACGCGCTTTCGCAATACCTGGACGATGCGCACCGGGAAATCCGCGAATTCACGTCCAAGAACCCCGAAAACGTCGTGCGGCCCATTCTGCTGAAAAACGCGGACTCGTTCGACTGGAAGGCCTTCCGCTCCATTGACTTCCTCATTTACGGCATCATCGCCATCATCGTCATGCTCTCTTCGCTGCTTCTCTCGTCCGTAGCGCTTGTGAAGGAGCGCTCGTCGGGCGTGTTCCAGCGCGTGCTCATTTCGCCCGTCTCGTCCTGGTCCTTCGTCCTGGGCAAGCTCGTGGCTTCGCAGGTCCTGCTCCTAGTAGAAGTCGCCCTACTGTTCGCCATCGCCGCGTTCGTCTTCAACGTCAAGCTGTGGAACGCCGCCCTCGTCGTTTCGGTCGCGCTCCTGCTCGCCGCGTGCTTCGTCTGCCTCGGCCTAATAATCGGCGCAGTCAGCCGCACCGAAAACACCGCAATTCTTTCGGTCATCGCGCTTTCCATCCCAATGATCTTCATTTCCGGAATCGTCTTTCCCTACGAGTTTATGCCCGTGCCAGTCCAGATAATCACCGACTTTTCGCCGGTCACCTTCGGAATCGCGGCAATGAAGTACTCGTCGCTTTACCAGGTCACGCCCAACTTCTTCTCGGTCTGGGGCCCGATGGAATACTCGCTAGCCGCCCTGTTCGCAGAGTTCGCGGTCTTCTTCCTGCTGGCAGTGCTGGCGCTCAAGGTCCTAGGCTCGAAAGAACAAGGATGACTTTTCCGCAGCGCCCGGTTTTCTTAGGCGTTGCCCTGCAGCAGGTATTTTGCGCGCGCCAGCGTCTTGGCATATTGTATTGTCGCGCTGGTCTTGGAAATGCTTTGCAGCACGCTTCCGCGGTCAGTCAAATAACCTGCGTAGGCCGTGCCCGTAGGCGCGGAATACGATACGCACTCGCCCATGCACGGGGCAGTCGAGTATCCGAACGACTCCATAAGCTCGGCGGTCGAAGGGTTGTAGATCAGGCCGATTGTCTTGTAGTATCCCTCGGCGTTGTCTTCCTTGGTGCGTTCCCCGACCAGGATCCAGCGCCTGCCGGCCGACGCCGCTTCGGAACTTATCAGCGTAGTGCCACTGCCAGAATAGTGGTAAATCATGGACGTTCCCGCGGCAACGTAGTCCCTGTAGGCGTTCGACGGGTCTTGGATCCACATGGAGCCTACTGTCGCGTCGGAGTCGGTAGAGCCGTCATTTACCAACAGCATGTAGGCCGTGTTCGTGGACGGGTATGAGCCGTACGTGAACGCGTTTGCAATTCCCGACGCGATTATGGCGAACTTTCCCGAGACCCTGCTGTTGTTAGAGGCAGACTGGCTTTTAGTGGTTAGCGATCTGTTCGCGCCGGGGCCGTCCACCGCTATTGCCAGCGAATCGTATTCGACGGCCTCGGTTCCCTGGAACGAGAACGAGAGCCAAGGCATTCCGCGGATGACGTCCGCGCCTTGCCCCGCCGCGAACTTCTTGTTGGCGTCGTCCTGGCCGAACCTCGTGCTGTAAAGCTGTATGCTGCTGATTGCGGGGACGTTTCCTATCATTGTCGACGATATGTGGCTTTGCCACCATTTGCAGTTCGTGCACGGCTCCTGGCCTTCGCTTAGGGTAATCCTGTCCGTGTAGATGCTGACGTCGGCGTAGTTCACGTTGTTGACGCCGGGAAAGATGTCGTTGACCTTGATGGTGACTCCGCCGGCGTCTTTGTACTCGCCTTCGGAAATGGTATCGGTAGTCGTGCCGGACGCGCCCGCCACTTCGAACGACGCCTTGGCAACGTTCGACTGCGTGTAGTCAAACGGCGTTGCCGACAAGAGCGTTACTCTCGTTCCGCTGCTGGCCACAAGCACATCGCCTATGTTCATATATGGTGCCAGGCCTGATTCTTTTCCGAGCGTGAGCGAAGTGACGGGTCCCGTAGTAGGGCTGTAGCCGATTATGTTCCAGAGGCCTCCCAAGAAATAGATTCCAGTCCGCGTCCGGTCCATTTTGTAGGAGTCCGCGCATTCGGAATAGCTGGCAACCGACGTGCTCCAGCAAATGGGCAGCAGGGTCGAAAACTCCACGGTGTACGACGCGCGCAGGTGCCCCATCAATTGGGACTGCGTCGAGTCATACGCCGCAGTTCCGAAGACGAAGGCGCGTTGGCTTTCGATGCTGCTGGTTCTGTACGGCGTGGTCTTGACTTCCCCGTTACTTGGCAGGCCCATAAGGTCCGGCGCCTCGGTTTTCGACACTGTCCTGGCGTTGGCCGACGTTTGCCCTCCGTCGTAAGTGGACTGCACCGTCCGGAAAGTTTCGCCGTTGTTGTCCAGGTTGTCGTTGATGTAGGAGTACATTGCGAACTGTTTCGGAGTCCCGCTTGGCTGGGGATAAGGCGTAGGGGCCGGGGTCGGCGTGGGCGTGGCAGTATTGGTGGGCGTTGGCGTCGGCGTTGCCGTCGGAGTCGGCGTCGGGTTTAAAGTGGGCGTCGGCGTAGGTGTGGTTGCCGTGCTGGCGCATCGGCCGCTGGTGCAGAAAATGCCCGGCGGGCACTTGACTCCGACTTGCAGCAGTGCGTTTTTCCTGTTTCCGGAAGGCCCGCAATAGCCTTCCCACAAGGTGTTGTCTGCGCCGCACCAGTCGGTTAATTGGCCGTAGTTTCCCGAGGGGTCGTAGCCGTAGGCAGTCCCTTTTTTGTAATAGTCCTGCCCCCCGTCGGAATCGGTGCACTCGTCCTTGGCCGTTGTCTGCGGGGCGCACATTGTGTTTTCGTCGCATTCCAGGCCTGCGGCGCACTGGGTTTCGCTTTCATAACAGCAAGTCTGCCCCGTTTGCCCACAGTGCGGGTTCGTTCCCGGAACGCACGCGCCGGCCGAGCATTTGCCCGCGCTGCCCCAAACGTACTTGCAGCTTTTTCCAGAAGCCTTGCAGGCGTTTTCGTGGCAGTAGTACTTCGACACGCCCGTCTGCTCGTTGTTGAACGTCGTGCAGGAATCCTTGTAGGTTGCAGTCTTGTCCGTACAGCTTCCCCGTACAAGCGGCAAGTCCGCCTCGTCGTTGGTTGAATGGCACGCGGAACCTGCTGACGGCGTTGCCGTTGGATTTGCGGTTGCAGAGCCTGTTGGAGCAGCAACTTCCTCGGGAAGCGGCGGAATGTCGTCTCCCGGCGTCGGGGTCTGAGTCGCTTTTTTCTGGTAGATTACCGTGGGCGTCGGCGTGGTTGCCAGGGCGCATTGCTTGGCGTCCGTGACCTCTTTTCCGTCCGGGCAAAGGAATTTCTTGCCCTCGGAGCACCCTGAAAGGAAAATCGAGGCCGCCAGGACTAAAAACAGGACTGTTGCTTTGTTGCGCCGGCCGGAATCCATTTCCATCACGGCAGTTGGTTGTCGGCCACTATTGGAGGAACCGCGACCGGGGCTCCAGTGCTTTCAGCCGGCAGCGCCGGGAAGTCGCTTGGCAGGGCGGGCGGCTGGTCGGCAACTTCGGTTTCTTCAGGAAGCGCCGGCGGCAGTTCGTCAGGAGTTGCGGTGGGCGTGCCTGTTGCCGGCGTCGGAATCGTGGCCTGCGAGCACAGGCTCGCGTCGCGAACTTCTGCGCCGCCGGGGCAGACGAATTTCTGGCCCCCGACGCATCCTGCCAAAAAAATGGAGAGGGCGAGGAGCGAGGCCACGGCGAGAAACGCGTTTCGTGGCTTCATTTGGTTTTTTTCCCCGTTTTGCCCTAGAATTCCAGCTTGCGTTTGGCTTTCTTGATTTTCTGGTACTTTTTCGCGGTGCGCAGCACGACTTTCTTTCTGCGCCTTGCCGCCTTCGACTTGAGTCCGCTGATTCTTGCCATTAAACATCACCTTGCTTTCTTACTTCATTGTTTTCTGTTTTATAACGCTTTGCAGGCCTCTTCCGTTATCCTTTTATGCCGGCCTTCGCTGCCTTTCCTTACGGATAGTTTTGTGGCGAGGTGGGGTCAATGAAGGCAAAGGTAGTCGGCGGCGCCAAGCGCTCGGAAAAGCGCTATAGAAAGAACTGGGATTCCAAGGCCTTCGACCGTTCCCAGCGCACCGACGTGCCCGTGTTCGCCGGCGAAGACCACGAAGTCAAGATCGAGTCCGTCTCCACCACCGGCAAAGGCGTGGCTTTCGTCAAGGGATTCAAGGTCCTCGTAGTCGGCGCGAAAAAAGGCGAGCAGTGCACTGCCCACATATCGCTTGTCACCTCGACCCACGCCGAGGCCAAGAAAACGCCCTGAACCGCACCAGGGCAAATGCCTTGAAAAGGCTTTTAACCCGCGGATTTCTCTTCTTTAATTAGTTTTAAAAACAAGAAAAACCAGAGATTACTTGCTACTCTGCAGTGGTTACATTTCGTTGGAGGTTGGTTTTGTGCGCGGCTTAAGGCTTTTCCTGGCTTCCGTTCTCCTGGTTTCGCTCCTGTCCTCGTTCGCTTCGGCCTACTGCACGCGCGACTCGCAGTGCGACTGCCGCAACTCGGCGTCATTGTCCTGCGTGTCCTCCAACCCCTACGGCCGCTGCATCGACGGCCAGTGCGTGTACTGCACGGACGGAATCGACAACGACGGCGACGGACAGCGCGACTGTTCCGACGTCGCAACCGCGGGCTTTGAGCTTTGCCCCGCCGCGCGTTTCGTCTCGTGCTCTTCCGGCGAACGGCCGGTGTGCCATTCCCGCGACTCTACTTACGGCCCCGCCAACCCGCTTATCAGCACCGCGGGCTGGGCGTGCGAGGCATCTTCCTCGGCCCCCAAGACCCCGTGCCCCGCAGGCTTTTCCGGCTGCTCGTCACAAATCCTTCCCGGCCACTCGGAGTACAAGGCGGGCAACGCGTGGTGCCGCTATTACTATCCAGCCTATCCCGTCTGCAGCGTGAAGACGGGCACGACCACGCGCTCGTGCTCGGTCTCGGTTTCCCCCGATTCTCTGGACGCGGGCCAGCGCGCCTTAGTCACGGTCTCTTATTCCAACCTCGTGTCTTCTCCCAGCTATGCCTACATTTCGTGCGGCAACGGCCGCGAAACCGCAGCCTATAATTGCGACGGCGTTTCCGGCTCGTGCTCTGCCTACTGCTATTACCCGGCGCAGGGGACGTTCTCCGTGACTTCGGAGCCCATGGCCGGAACCGACTGTTCGCCCGCCACTGTCCGCGCATTCGCCTCGGGCTCGTGCGGCGACGGCGCGTGCGGCCCCGACGAAACCGTCGGCGAATGCCCGGCGGACTGCGGCAACGGATTCTTCTGCGGCGACGGCATCTGCTCCAACGGCGATAACCAGCTGTCGTGCCCCGAGGACTGCGGCTATCCCGTGCTGCAATGCTCGGACGGCACGCCTTTCGACGAATGCTCCTCGGCCAAGCCGCTTTACTGCGACAGTGGCATCCTCGTCGACCGGCCGGAACAATGCGGCTGCCCCGCCAACTACGCCCTGGAAAACGGCGCGTGCGTGTCGACCCTCACGTGCTCCAACGGCGTCAGGCCGGGAGAATGCTCGCTGCAAAAGCCGTACTACTGCTCGTCCTCGCTCCAGGTGGAGCAGCGCGCCTCGATTTGCGGCTGCCCCGCGAACCAGGTCCAGCTCGGCGAGTCCTGCGTTTCGCAGAACTTCTGCGGATTCCTCAACATTTCCACCGACTCTTCTCGCTCGGTAAGCCAGGGCGACGCGGCGGTTTATTCCATTGCCGTCCGCAACACGGGCTCGGCCTCCCAGACTGTCTACCTCTCGGCTGGCTCGCAGCAAATAGACCTGCAGTTCGACAACTCCATCCTCGAAATTCCCG
>CAYVQS010000030.1:0-3027 GCA_964453195.1 Microcaldota archaeon
GGTGCCGCGGTTGAATCCGCCAAGCTTGTTTCGGCCGAACAGGCGGCTGTTTTGGAACAGGAGCTTGAAGAGTACAAGATAAGCATCGGCAGGGGCAGTCAAGTCGAGCCGGAAAAGCTGGATTCCCTCGCCACCCGCGCGGGCGCAGTCTTCAATCCTCCGGCGCAGCAGCCCTATTCTTCGCAACCGTTACTACTTGCCGGTGGGGCGCTGCTGTTGATAGTGGCGTTTTTCGCCGCCAAGCTCCTGGCCAAAAGGCGCAAAAAGGCGAAATAACGCCGTTCCAAGCCGTTCCTTTTCCTGTTGCATTTTAGACAAGCTTGTTCATTTCGTAGCAATGGTTTTAAACCAGTTTAGTGACAGTTAAGCAGGTGGGTCGCTGTTTTTGCTGGGCAGTTCATGTCTAGCGTGTCCTATAGCCGCGCTCATCCTGTTTGTGTTTGGAATGGGGGAATGAAAAATGAATTCTGTGAGAAAGGCATCTGGTTTTGATTCCGCAAAAGCCGCAGTCGCGCCTTTGCGCCTTGGTAAACTCTTTCTCGTGTCAATCCTCATGCTGTTCCTCCTTAGCGTGAGCTTTGCCTCCGCAATATTCGTACCTGCGCACGAATATTCCTTGCCCGCCATCAAGGACGCGCGGCCCGACAAGGGCGTTCCCAACACCAACTATGGCGGCGACCAGGTCGTCCGCGTCGGTGCCGGTTCCGCATCCGTCGGAGGCAACGGCTTCGTCCGCGGCCTCGTGCAGTTCTCGACTCCCGGCTTTTCCTCTTCGAACATCGTCAACGCCACAATCATGCTTTACAACAACGGCGTTCCCCAGTACTGGGGCTTTGGCGGAATCAACACCATCGGCGTCCACCGCGTGACGTCCGCCTGGGCCGAGGGCACCAACGCCTGGCCCGCGACCGGCACTGCGGGCTCTTCTTGGAACAACCGCGACACCGGCGTTCCCTGGGCCACCGCCGGCGGGGACTTCGTCGCAACCGCCTCTTCTTACAAGACGTTCAACTACAGCGCGAACACCTGGGTTTCCTGGGACGTTACCCAGGACGTGAAGGGCTTCATCGACGGCAATTATTCCAATAACGGCTGGCTCTTGAAGGACGTCCAGGACTCGAACAAGTCCACTTCGCGTTCCGCAATCTTCTGTTCTAAAGAGGGGCCGTCATTCGGAAACAACGCCTGCGCTTCTGCCGCCAACGTCCCCAAGCTCGTAATCTTCGTCAACACTGCTCCTTCCGCGCCTTCCCTCGTCTCTCCCGGCGACACCGACGTCTCTTCCAACCCCGTCAACTTCCAGTGGAACGCGGTTTTCGACCCCGAAGGCGACGCCGTCAACTACACGCTTCAAGTCTACAATGCCGACGGCTCGGTCCACAGCACCAGATACGCTACTTCCGCCAGCCTCTCCCGCAACGTCGGCTCCGGAATCCGCTACTGGCGCGTGATGGCCTGCGACGCCTTTGGCGCCTGCAGCGACTGGTCCGAGTTCCGCACGCTTTTCGCCGGCTCGGCAACCCGCCTTGACTTTGACGACAACGCCATGGATTCGCAAGTCGCGTCCGCCGACGGCAACGTTTACGCAGTCAAGTTCTCCCCCGCGCACAACGCAAAAGTGCAGGCGGCAGTGTTCTATTCCAAGAGGACCGTGAACGCAAACGACAAGTTCGTGAACGTTCAGGTGACGGACTCATCCCACGCGCCCCTGTCCGGCACCAAGACCGTCGTCGCTCCCCAGCAATTCTTCTGGAAAGGCACTGGTTTCGGCGGAGTGGACGTTTCGGCTTCCGATTTCTACGTCGAAGCCCAAATCAAGAACTCCCCCCAGCTTGGCCAGGACTCTTCTTCGCCGGACTCGCGCAGCGAATACCAGACCACGGTCTGGAACGTCGACTCGTCCAACGACTACATGGCCCGCGCCTACGTCGACTATTTCCCCGACGCTTCCGGCGTTGCCGTGAACCCCAACGCTTCGCGCACCACCCCCCGTGTTTCGGCAACTTGCACCGACTACGACACGGGCGGTGAAATCGCAAGCGCCCGCTACGAAGTCGACGGCTCCGGCGTCTGGAAGCCCCTGTCATTCTCGTCCGGCGCCTGGTCGGCCTTCATTGACGCCGCCATCTACGCCTCGCTTTCCGAAGGCGTGCACTCCGTTGCAGTCAAATGCAAGGACGACTCCGACCAATGGTCCGTCCCCGTTTCAGTAGAATTCTTCAAAGACACCGTCGCGCCCGTCACCACCCATTCGCTTTCAGGCACTTTGGGCCTCAACGGCTGGTACACGTCTTCAGTTGACGTGGCCCTGTCGCCTTCCGACGCAGACCCCTCAAGCGGACTTGCAGGCACTTACTGGGAATGGCACTCTCCCGTCGGCAACACGGGCACCGGCACGTCGTTCACGATTTCCGGCGACGACGCCTCGCACTGGTTCAGCTACTATTCTTCCGACAACGCAGGCAACGTCGAAGAAACCAACTATTACTCCCCAGTCAAAATCGACACCACTGCCCCCAGCGAACCTTCCCTTTTCTGGCCCGCCATTTACGGCTTGGACGACGGCCGCTACGACAACGACGGCACGGTAGTTGTGGCCTGGTTCGGCGGCCTTGACTTCACTTCCCTCCGCGACCATTACACGCTCTACCGCAGCGACGGATGCACCGGCTCCTATTCTGCCATCGCGACCACCGGCAGATGGACTAGCTTCTACACCGACACAGGCCTGTCGGACAACACTACGTACTGCTATTATGTTACTGCCACCAACCGCGCAGGCCTGGAGTCCGAGCCTTCCAACATGCGCAGAATAATCGTTGACTCGACTGCCCCTACTACTCCCGAAATGCACGCCCTGCCCGAATACATTGCCACGAGCTCAGTGACTGTTGACTGGGACGAGGCATCCGACCCAAACACTCTTGCAAGCGGAATCGGAGGCTACGAACTTTACAAGGCTTCGTCTCCTTACGCGCCCTACGTCAACACTTCGCCCAGCGACACGTATTACGACGACAACGGCGG
>CAYVQS010000030.1:3037-10691 GCA_964453195.1 Microcaldota archaeon
ATTCCTACAAGGTCCGCGCCTTCGACAACAGCGAAGGCGGATTCGGCCCTGCGCCCAACTTCGGGGAATTCTCCGAGGAAGCAAGCACCATTCCGGACTTTACTCCGCCTTCGACCAGCGATTCGCAGAACTGCCTGCTTTTGGGCAACCTTGGCTGGTGCAGGGGCGACGTCGAAGTCACTCTTTCGGCAACCGACGCCTTGTCCGGCGTCAACGCCACTTACTACTGCGAGGCCAGCACTGCCGGCGACCCGGCCTGCACTCCCGATACGGAATATGAGGGGCCCTTCCTCCTCTCCAACGAGGGCTCCAACTACGTGTGCTACTATTCCGTGGACAACGTCGGCAACGAAGAAGCAGCCCATTGCACTGGCGAAATCAAGATTGACAAGACCCGTCCTTACGGCCAAGGCGTTTCGTTCGACAACCAGTACGGCGACGGCTTCCTCAACACCAGCCTCGTGTCCGCGTCCTTGACTGTTGGTTCGGACGACGTTTCGGGCCTCGACTACTGCGAAGCCGACTGGAACGACGGAAGCTCGGTGCAAAACACGGGCTTGTCCTCGTCCGCGTCGCACACTTACGCCGACGGCGACCAGAAAGCGTCTTACCGCTGCTACGACGTTGCCGGCTGGGTCAGCGACCCCGACGCCGAAGACACCGGCCTCGTCGACACCGTGATTCCCTTGTCTGGAATCACTTCGCCGATCAACACCGAGCACGTCATTCCCTACGGCGGCACAGTCACCATTTCCGGCTGGGCAACCGACAATTTCCCGTCCTCGCCAGGAAGCGGCGTTTCCAAGGTCGAAGTCAAGATTGTCAGGGCCGACGGCTCCGTCGAACAGGACTGGGCCCAGGCCTCCGGCACCGACTCTTGGTCCTACACTTGGACTCCGTCCACGTATGGCGTTGACTATTCCGCCTATTCCTCGGCCTCGGATAACGCGGGCTGGAAAGAACAGACGGCCAACGTGAACTTCTCCGTCCTGCCCCGTGAAGTCGCGCAGATGTACGAAGACTTGTACGGCGAAAGCGGCCGCGACCTCATCACTAACATTGCAGGCTCGCTGCCGTTCCCCGTTCCGACCGACGTGGTGTGCCACGTCATCCGCGAAGTCGGCGGCTACACCGTTCCGTGGACCTACACGAGGTTCGCGACTCCCGCGCAGTGGGACGCCGTCAACGACAGGCTCAAGTTCTGGGGATACGACGACGAAACGCACCTGGCGCTCTTGTGGACTGCGTGCCAGCAGCGCGAAATAGACTCCTTGAAGGTCCGCATGAGCCGCACCGAGTCCGACGTTGAACAGCTCCAAGACGACGTAGACGACCTTGAAGGCGACGTTTCCGACCTCCAATCCGACGTCTCGACTTTGCAGAGCCAGATGAGGACTGCAAGAAACCACATCCTCGCCCTCGAGGACCGCATGGACGACGCCGAGGACGACATTTCCACGATAAAGGATGAAATCACGGGCATCAACGACGAGCTCGGCGACCTGTGGAGTGAAACCGACGCCCTGTGGAACGCGTACTATGATTTGCGCGACCGCGTCAACGCCATTTCCCGCGACCTTTACGGCTCGGCCCGCTACTGCCGCGCGCTCGACATAGGCAACCCCTACAACGCGCTTCCCAAGGAGGACACGGTCTTCGACCTGCTCTTCGAATTCGCCGACGAAACCGGCGGCGAAGCCACGTTCGGCGAGGCCTGCACCGCCTTCGGAAGGTTCACCGACGACGAGCACTACCCGACTTTCAAGTACTTGAACCGGCTCTACAAACAACCCGTAAGCGAAAGCAAGGTGGAGCGGTTCTACGACTTTGTCAAATGCATCGGCTACGACGACGAAGCGCACCTGAACACGATGTGGAACATGTGCCAGCAGTCGCAAATCGACGAGCTGAGGGACGACCTGGCCGACTACATTGAAAGCAACGACCGCTGGCACAACTGGTTCCAGCAGGAAGTATCCGACAACTTCTCCATCGTCGATGCCGAACTCGTCCGCATCGCCAACTGGATGGAAGCCCACGACTCGGAATGGAGCGCCTTCCTCGAACAGTACGGCTACGACAAGCAGGAAATCTGGAACGAAATCAACATGCTCGAAGACGCGCTGCTGTACGGCTTCCGCGACTTGGGATATTCGTCCTACGTCACGACCTACTACGTGCCGCAAGTCACGATGCCAATAGACTACACGCTGAGGCTCCAGCCCGGCAACTCGGACCTGTTGCGGACATTCTCCGGCCAGATGCTCTACAACGTCTCCGTGGTCGGCTACTGCAACGAAGACGAAACCGCCATCGACCAGCAAATCGCCGGCCCCATGTCGCTTGAAAATGGAGTGGACTACCGCCTCAACGGCTGGTTTGTTCTGCCCAAGCCCTGCAACTATTCCCTCAGGCTCGTGCTCCGGTCCTACCTCGACCAACTGAGCTTCGGCTCCGGCTACGTCTACGAGTCCGACGAATTCACAGTCGACGTCGAAGACGCGGTTTCCAAACTGCCCGACGGCACGCTCAACGTCGTGTCTCCGGTTTCCGACGGCATTTACTGGACTCGGACCGGCCAGGTCAACGTCCAGGCAGTTCTTGCTGGCGGCCGTCTCACTGACTACGGCTGCCACGCCCACTGGGATTTGCAAGGCGAACAATTGACCGAATTCCTGTTGCCCAAGGCCGCAAGCGAAGAAAGCGGAATCCTGTGCTCGGGACTCGTCAACGTTCCGCCCGCAGTCCACAGCGACGGCCAGTACACGCTACAGCTCAACGCGTACTTTGACGACAACGACGACGCCACCCGCGGCTACGCAACTGACTCGCTCTTGGTCGGCGTCGACAACACCGACCCGCTGTTCGTTTCCGTCGAGCCCAACAACCAGGTCATCAACGGCATTTGGCCCCTGACCGCCTCGGTTTCCGACTCGGGAAGCGGAGTGGCCTCGTGCTCGTTCGAGCTTCTGCAGAAGGGAACCGACACCGTGCTCTACGGGCCGTTCCCCGGCACTTACGCAGAAGGCGTGTGCACGGCCTACGTCGACACGACCTTGATAGGCGACGGAAACTACGACCTGCGCGCAACCGCGACCGACAACGTCGGCCTCTCCTCGTCGATGACGGTTGACCCGTACGTCGACAACACCGCGCCGGTGTTCTATGGCGACGTCAAAGTCACTCCGTCCATCATCGTCGCACAGGACGACACGGTCTACGTCTATGCCAGCGTTGCCGACAACCACTACCCGCCAAGCCAAGTCATTGTGACTGGCGTTGCCAAGCACGCAGTATACGGCACCCAGACCGCCGCGTTCGTGCTGGTATACAACGCAACTAACGGCTATTACGAGGGCTCTTTCCAGATGAACTCCTCGGCAGTCGGAGGCGACTTTACGGTTGACTTGACTGCCAAAGACGGCGTCAACAACGAAGCCAAGAAGTCCGGCTCGTTCTCGTACCAGCCCAGTGCCTCGCTTTCCCTGGCCTACCTGCCTGCAGGCGCTTGTGAAGGAACTTGGCTCACATACTCCGGAACCGCGCTGTACAACGACGGCACGCCCATAGCCGACAGGAACATTTCGTTCTCCGGCAAGTCCTCGGGCAAAGCCAAGCCAATCGCCAACGGTTCCTATACCGCCATCTTGATTGGCCAGGACTCCGGCAACGTCACTGCCTGCGTCGACGACACCACCATATGCGTCAAAGTAAGCGTCGTAATGAGCGCGTGCACTGCAGGCGGCTCTTCCGGCGGCTCCAGCGGCGGTTCGGGCGGCTCCAGCGGCTTCTCGGCAACTCCCAAGCCCACTGCCTCGGCAACTGGCGGCGAACAGCCGACCGTGACTCCCGTGCCCGACGCTTCGACTCCGACTCCGGCCCCAACGCAGGTAACTGCATCGGGCGTTTCGGCACAGGACGCGCAGTCCGCGCTTGACGCGGCCATGGCCTTGTTCCAGAAGGCCACCGGCCTGGGCCTCGACGCTTCGAGCTGCGAATCCCTGCTGAACCAGGCTTCGACCGCGTTCGCGGAAGGCAACTACGCCAAGGCGCTTGAACTTGCTAACCAGGCCGAGGCGAAGTGCAGCGACCTGGTCTCCGCATTCGCTCCACCCGCGCCCGACGCAAGCCCGACTGCGGCAGCTGCAGGCCTGACCGGCCTGTTCACGGCGTCCAACGCGCCCGGCTTCGGCCTCTTCGTCTTCCTGCTGCTTGCAGCGTGGGCGACGAGAAAGAAGTGGCTCGGCGCGATGAAGCGGTAGGACCCGCTTCTTCTCTTTTTTTCTCTTCCTTTTTCTTTTCCGTTTTATTTTTTTCGCTCCAGCGGCTGCCAACTTTCCAAAAAACCTTTTATAGCAGTTGTCTCTACTAGATGGTTATGAAAATTCCTTCGTCAGTGCTCTTTGCCGTTCTCTTGTCTTCCCTTTTGTTCGCCCTGTCTTCGCAGCAGGAAACCGTTCCCGTCGCAGTTTCCGAAGTCTCCTCCATAGTCTCGGTTTCCGGCGACTTGAACTTTTCCAACTACATCCCCGGCGAAGAATACTCCCGCACGGTCGCCATAGGCTGGAACGTTCCCGCCTCTTCCCTCTACGGCATAAAGTCCCAGAAAGTCCGCGTCTTCGTCCGTCTAGAACCCTCTTCGGCCGGTTCGCCCCTCTTCTTTAGGAAGGGCCAGTCCGCGGGCAGGCAGTACTTCACTTCGCTGGAATGCGTAGTGGAAAACGGCGCGTGCGCGCCCGGCTCCGTGCTTTCCCGCACTCTTGAAGTCTTCTTCAACGCTCCCGCCGGCGCGTCCGCCGACCACGCCCTCGTGGTAAACGCCTCGTTCTCCCCGCTTGTTTCCTTCGCCTCGGCAAACGCGTTGGGCTCGTTCTTCGTCCTCGACTCCCTAGTCGACGAGACGGTGTCCAACGCCGAACTCTTCGCGATCCACCTCAAGAACAACGGCATCGACGTCTCCCAGTCCGACTATCTCCTCGGCCTCGCGCGGCAGAAACAGGACGAGGGCGACTCCGCGGCCGCCATTACCCTCGCCACCCAGGCAATCGAGGCCGCCAAGCTTGCCAACACCAAGGACTACGAGGCCCGCAACGCGCCGGTTCCAAAAGACGCGTTCGCCCAGGCCTCGGACGGCATTGCCGCGGCCGCCTCGACAATTCCCGGCGCCGCCCAAGCTCCCGCAGAAGAGACTTCATCCATTACCGGCATGTTCACGGGCGCCAACGCGCCGTGGTTCTGGAGCGCCCTGATGGTGGTGGCGTTTTCGTTCCTCTATTTGAAGAAGCGCGACGACTGGCAACAGCCCCGGGGCAAGGCGGTTTTCGAAGTCGAGGACCGGCCGGTTCGACGCTTCGCAGACGCGCCGCGAAATAGACTCGCGCTGGGACTCCAACAAGTCGTCCGCGTCCTACGGAAAATACGGCGTGTTCGACTTGGACGAATAGGTTTTCCAGTTCTCGTGTATTTGCAATTCTAGCTGTGCTTGGGGTTCCAGCGCATTTTCATGTACTGGCCCCCGTGCTCAAGCTCCTGCAGCATTTGGTTCAGCCGCTTTTGTGCCGTTTCTTGGCGTTTGGCGCGGGAAATCCATCCCAAGTAGTCGTTTTGCTGGTACGGCGGCCTTTCCCTGTAGGCTTTTACCAGGCTGTTTTTTGCCAAGGCTTGCTTGACAAATTCGGGCATGGCATTTCGCTGCCGTTTAAGCCGGGTTTTTGCAGGGATTTTCAGCATCTAATAGCTTGCCTCGACCGCCGCGCCGACTACTAGCAGCACCACGGAGGCGAGCGTGAGGACGGCGACGTCGAACGCGATGTACTTGAACTCGGGCTTCTGCCAGTGCATGCGCATCACGGCGACGGAGAAGATTCCGCCGGCCACCGAGGCCAGCAAGTAGGCGAGTATTTCCAGCGAGCCGTGGGGCACGAGCCCGAGCAGCCCGGTCTCGACGCCGCCGATTCCCGAGAGCGCTACCTTGCTTCCGACGAAGACGCCGATTACCGACGCGTTCCAAAGCAAAAGGTAGATGGAGCCGACGCCGTAGAGCAGGCAGAACAGGAACATTAGGCCCAGGACCTTGACGTTGTTGACTGCGAGGAGCTCGAACCTGGCGGGAGAAAATGCCCTTCCGGTCGCAACGGCCTGGATGCGGCCGATTTCGTCGTACTGGGTGCCGAAGGCGCGCGCCGCGTTTTCCGCCGGCAGGGTCGCAGCGAAGAAAGTGTACGCGATTACTGCGCCGAGGAAGAAGTAGGCGAACGCCTCCACAAGCGGCCGGTGGTGGTGGTAGAACCTCTTGCCGATGTCGTGGGCGTCCTTGATTTTCTCGACTTCCTGGCGCTCGTCCCACACCAGAAAGCTCCAGAACAGGGGAATGGCCGGCACCATGGCGAACACGACTACGCCTCCGTCGAGGCCGGGAACCAGGAGGGTGACGCCGACTGCCGAGGCGACGAAGATGAGCGCCATGAAAAAGAAGTCCCACGGCTCGCGCCGCGCCTTTCTCGGGGAAACCAGGTATTCAAGCAACGCCTTTCACCGTCTTTCCTGCGCTATTCACTCGCTCCCGATATTTAAAACTCCGCCTCCTTTGCGGCCCCGTTTCCTTCCTGCAGCCCCCGCCTTGCTTGCCGGTTTTTTCTCCTCGCCGCCCGCGAAATGGGGGAAACGCCGCCGCAACCTTATTTAAAACCCGTTCCGTAAACTCCTTCAGCATTTTCACGCAGGTGGTTTTTTTGGCAGAACAAGGCACTTTGGTCGCTCCGGTGAAGACGGGCGAAGAACTCGACGTCACCGTCACCGAAATGGCTTCGAAGGGCGACGGCGTGGTCAAGGTCAAGGGCTTCGTAATCTTCGTCCCCGGCTCGAAAATCGGCGACTCGCTCAAGATCCGCATAATGGACGTCAAGCCCCGCTTCGCGGTCGGCCACAAGATCGAGCCCAAGCCCGCCGACGCCGATTCCGACAGCTCGGCGGCCGCGGCAAGCGGCGACGAGGCAAAGACTTGCGACTAAGGCGAGGCAATCAAAACCATGTCCAACTGGCTTTTGTGGGCGCTGGCGGCAATGGCAAGCGTGGTAGTCTCCACGCTTCTTTTGAAGAACCTCGCGGTCCAGCAGGGCTCGCTGGAGCAAATAGCGTCTTCCCCCGCCAACCTCGCCGCCTCGCTCGTGGTCGTGGTGGCGTCCCTGCTGACGTTCTTCTTCGTTTTCAACGCGCTGCGCGACCCCAAGGTGAATCCGGGAGTGGTGCAGGCCGTTGTCGGCCTCAACGTAGTTTTAATTGCAGGGGTTTCGACGTTTCTCTATCCCGACACTAGCCTAAAGCCCACGCAGATTCTCGCAATCCTCCTGGCGGTCGCAAGCGTGGTCCTTGTGGCAATCTGATTTTTTCGCTGCCGCCTGAATTCTGGGGGGCATTCTTGCCTGGGCGCCAATTGAAAATTAAAAAGCGGCTATTTCAGCCCGAGCGCGGTCCTGGCCTCTGGCGTCAGGCGCTGCTTGAGGTTCGAGCTGACTCCTGCGCCAAGTGCCCACGTGTGCACGTCGCGCGCCGTGACCGGCTCGCCTTTTGTCGTGTGGTAAACCACTTTTTTGTCGGGGTCGAGGTGGAATGGCACGGAAACCCGCGTTTGTCTCGCGGTCAGTTCCGGAGTCTT
>CAYVQS010000031.1:0-10464 GCA_964453195.1 Microcaldota archaeon
AGCACACGCGCGACCAGCAAGCCGTGCTTTCCAAGCTCTTGCCCATCGTCCGCAAAGGCGGCCTCGTCATCTTGTCGGTTCCCAACGCCGCCAATGTCTCCGTCCGCCTCAAGCTCCTGTTTGGAAACTGGGACTACGAGAAACAGGGCATTCTCGACTCTTCCCACCTGCGCTTTTTCACCCTGCGCACCTCACGCAAACTCCTGGAAGGCGTCGGGCTTTCCGTCGTTTCGGTTTCGGCTACCCGCAACGCCCTTTCCCTCCTGTTTTTCCAGAAAAGCTTCGACTTTTTCGGCCTGCTTCCGCTCTACTTTGCCATAGACTCATTCCTCGCCAACGCCTACAAGCCGCTGTTCGCCCAGCAGTTCGTTTTCGTGGCAAGAAAAAAGTGATTCCATGCTGGGCAACGCCTACCGCCAATTCCTCCTCGCATTTTCGAAATCGGTTTCTGCCGTCAACCGATCGGTTTTTCCAGCTAATTTTCCGCTTGCCGGAAAGCCCGTCGAAAGCATCCTGGTAATTCATCCCCAGCTTTTGGGCGACACTCTTGCAGTCACGCCCCTTTTAGCCCAACTTCGCGCCAACTTTCCGCGCGCCCGCATTGCTCTCGTCACCAATCCGGTGTGCGCCGGGCTCTTTCCCTCGAAAAAATACGTTGACGAACTCTTGTTCTACGACGAGCACAAATCTTCCTTCTCCGATTTTGCATCCCTCGTTTCGCAAATCCGCAAACGCAACTTTTCCGTCGTCCTGGACTGCCAGGTCACGCTCTCCAACTTCAAGCGGTCCCTTCTATCGCCGCTTTCGGGCGCGCCCGTCCGCGTAGGCTTCGTCCGCGGCGGATTCTCCGGCGTCGCCCACACCTTCGAAGTTCCCGTGCGCGAGGCGCACGCAATAGATACTTTCCTCTCGCTCTTGCAGCCCCTCGGCGTCAAGACGGTGTATCAGTCCCGCGTCCCGCCGGTTCTCGAAATTTCCAGGAACGACCTGGCGTGGGCAAAGGCGCGCCTCGGCCGCAGCCGCCATCCGCTAATCGGCATCCACTTCGGTAACAAGAGTCCCGCCAAGCGCTGGCCCCTTGAAAAATTTGCAGAAGTTGCCAAGGCGCTAAGGAAATCCGGCGCGTCCGTCGTCCTTACCGGCTCTTCAGAAGACCGCGCCCAGGCAGACGAACTCGTTTCCCTCCTCGATTTTAAGCCGACTGATTTGGTCGGGAAGTCATCTATAGGCCAGTACTGCGCGGCAATTTCGCTCCTCGACCTCCTCGTCTCGGTGGATACCTCGGCAGTGCACATCGCCGCCGCCAGGAACGTGCCGACCGTGGCCATTTACGGTTCGACCAACCTCAAGTACTGGGGTCCCGAAAACCCCAAAAACCAGATTGCACTCCAGCACTCTTGCAAATACTACTGCGAAGAGCCCGACTTTTCCCGCATCCTTCCAGTTTCACTCAAGTGCGACCTTGATTACCCGTGCATCCGCTCCATTTCAGTTGAAGAAGTCCTTGCCGCCGCCAAAAAACTCCTGAAGAGAAGATGACGCAAATGAAGCCCTGCCTGCTTGTGATAAACGACTTCGGAACATCCGGAGGAGGCGCCGAAGTCCTTGTCAAGACCTTGCTGCCCGAACTCGCCAAGAGCCGCAAGTTTTCCAAAATCGTCCTCCTCGAGCACGAATCTTCGCACTCTTCTTTTCCCGGCGTGCAAGTCGTCCGCGTTCCGGGCGGCCTTGCCGGCCATTTCGCGGCCAAAAAACTGCTTTCCGAACACGATTTTGCCGCCATTCACGTACACAACACTGCAAAGCTCGGCCTCGGCGTTCTCCAAGCAGTCTCCTCCTCTTCCGCAACCAAGATTTGGTTTGCGTGGGACTACTGGGCAATCTGCCCCAGGAGAAACCTCGTTCCCCCCGGCTCCTCTTCTCCTTGTTCTTCGTCGTCGTTTTCCAAGTGCCTTTCGTGTTCCGGCGCCAAAAACCAGGCCTACCTTGCCCTGGTCCGCCGCACTCTTAACAAGTTCGACGCCGCAGTCGCCCCCAGCAATTTCGTGAAAAATCTTTTCGAAAAGCACGGCGTCCTTCGAGGCAAGTGGCGCATAATACCGGCGTGGATTGACCTTTTGCCTTTCAAGTCCGTCCGCCGCTCTTCCGCTCCATTTCAAGACATCTATTTCACCGGTCCGCTCGCGCCGTTCAAGGGCGCGCCAGTCGCCGCCCGTGCATTTGCCTTGGTTGCCAGGCGTTTTCCCAAGGCGCGCCTCTTTTTCGCAGGCCCCCAGCAGGAAAAGTCTTCGCCTTTCCGCGTTGCAATCGAAAAAATCGCTTCTGATGCCGGCGTTTCAAAGCGCGTGCATTTCCTCGGCTTCCTTTCCCACAAGCAGCTTGCGAAGCGCTATTGCTCCGCCGGCGTCTACGTAGCGCCTGCCCTCTGGCCGGAGCAGTTTGGCCTGAACTGGGCTGAAGCCATGGCTGCCGGCGTTCCTGTCGTCGCCTCGAGAATCGGCAGCATTCCCGAATTCGTCAAAGACGGCCGCGGCATCCTGGTTCCTCCAGGCGACGAGAAAAATCTAGCCGATGCAATCTCGTCCGTCTTCTCCAGTCGCGTCCTTTCGTCGGCCTTTTCCAAAACGGGCCGGCGCTACTCTCTTATGCACTTTGATCCGGCCAACTCCGCAGAGAAAATACTTATATTTCGCAGCAGGTGAATACTGACTATGTCCGCCCGAAATTCTTTTCTTTTGCTTCTCTTTTTGGTGTTAGCGTCGGGTTTTGCGGTCAGGCTTCCTTTCTTGAGCCTGCCATTGTTCGAAGACAATTCCCTGCGTGCCTTTGCCGTCGAAAGGTTCGATGCCGCAGGCCACAACGTCTTGGCAATTCCCCACGTCCCGCTTTCGCAGTGGCCGTTTATTTTCAGCAAATTCGTTTTCGGCGACATGGTCCTTTCCCTGCGTTTAGTCCCGATTCTTTTCAGCATTTTGATTGCAGCAGCCACTGCCCTTTTCGCCCGGCGGCTGTATGGCGACGACGCCACGGCCTTGCTTTCGGCGTTTTTGGTCCTTTTCTCTTCCCTGGGCTTCGTCTCATCCATAATCATCGAGTCTGACAATACGCTTTTGACGTTCCTATTGGTAGGGTTATTCTGGGCTGCATACGAGTACGTTTCTTCCGGCAAACCCAAATGGCTGGCAGCATCGGCCGCGGTTTTCTGCATGCTCGTGCTGACCAAGCTCCAGTCCGTTCTTTTTTTCCTTCCCGTCGCCGCCTATGTTTTTTTCTCGTCCAAAAAGTCGCGCACAATTGCGTTTTCCGCGTCGTTGCTCCTTGGCGGGGCCTTTGCCGCCTTCCTCTTCGCAGCGATGTATCTTGCGCAGCCCGGGGCGTGGCCTGCAGTCTCGTCGATAGTCTTCGGCCACGACTTTAATTCCTATCCCGGCTCGTCCAGCGTCTTTGACGCGATAGCATCCAAATTTTCCGGCGCCCTCCCCTTGGCCGTAGGCGTAGGGCCGCTGCTTGTTGGCCTGACGGTCCTCTTCCTGGTTTCAAGGCGCGGGGATTTGGCGCGCGAAAAACGCGACCCCTTGCTGTGGTGGCTGGCCGGGATTTTCCTCTCGTATTTCGTGGTGCTTCCGGGAATGCTGGGTGCGGACTTGGTCCGGTTCTACTCGGTTTTTCTGCCGCCCCTCGCGGTTTTTTCCGCAAGATTCCTCGTCCTGAACCGGCGTTTAGTCCCCGAATCGGCCGTGGCATTCGCATCCGTAGTTTTCGCGGGTGTCCTCGCGCTTGTGAATTCCCTCTTTCCTTCGGCAGCCTACAGCTGGTACAATATTTCCGCCACTTTGGTTGGTTCGCGCATAAGCTTCGTGGTGCTGGCTCTGGCCGCAGTATCAATAACCGTTCCTTTCCTTCTGGTTTTCAGGGCAGTCCTCTGCAAGCGGCCGATGCCGCGCCTTGCCCTTGCGGCTTTCCTTTCGGTCTCCCTCGGATTCGGATTCTTCGTAGCAGCCTGCCCCGTCATCCAGCCCGAGTACTCTCAAGCCGTCTCTGCAGCAGTAACTTTCATGAAGACAAGCCCTATTTCCGGGAATTTTTTCGCCTGGAACGAGGCGTCGGCGTTTTACGGCGGTCGCGACTACTCCCTTTCAGGTCGCGATTTTCCCGCACAGCGGGAATACGCCCGTTTGCTGGGATATTCCAACTCAACAGAATACGTCACCTTGTGCTGTACGCCCGCCGCCGAGATAGACCGGCGCCTCTCGGAGGGCGGCACCGTCGTTTTCATTACTTATCCCATAAAATATGCCGAAAGGAACCCGGCGTACGCTACGGCGGTAGGCTTGGTCAAAAAGCATTGCCGCAGCGTCGCAAGGTCCGACTTCGGCGAAGACGCATATTTCCAAGCATTTTCCTGCCCGATTCCAAAATAGCCGCGTTTCCCAAAAGTTTGTATGCGCACTTTTTACCTGTAGCAAACAGGCATTGGACCTTGAGATGAAAAAACAATTCTCCTTCGTTGCTGCTCTTTCTGCAATCCTACTTCTGGGTTTCGCGGCGCGTCTGCCTTTCCTTTCATTGCCGCTTTTCGGCGACAATGCCCTCTGGGCGTTATTAGTCCAGCATACGGACAAGTTGGGCATGAACGTGCTTGCAATCCCCCATCCGCCTCTCGCTCCTTGGGCATACAATACAGGTACCCTAGTCTTCCAAGACTTGGCCCTGTCCGTCCGCGCAATTCCTCTAATTTTCTCCGTTCTCATAGCCTTTGCCTCGGCGTTGTTCGCGCGCCGCGTCTACGGCGAAAGAACGGGCCTTTTCACCGCGTTTTTGGTCCTTTTCTCTTCCTACGGCCTAGTCTCTTCGCTCATAACCGACTCCGACCCAACGCTTCTCTCCCTTTTCCTTGTCGGGCTTTTCTGGTCCGCATTCGAATATGCCAATTCCGGCAATTCCAAGTGGCTTGTACCTTCCGCCGTTTTTTCCGCGCTGCTCTTGTTCACCAAACTGCAGTCCGTTCTCCTGCTCGTTCCCGTCTGTGCATACGTGTTCTTCAACTCTAGAAAAAGGGACGCGCTCGCCTTCTCGGCAGCACTTTTTTCCGGCGCGGCGCTTTCGCTCATTGCCTTTCCGTTGCTGGTCTTCCTCGTTGAACCCTGGGCATGGCCTGCGGTTTCGTCCATAGTTTATGGCCATAATTCCTTTGCGGTTCTATCCCAGCTTTCCAATCCCGTTGCTGCCGCCTCGTCAAAACTCTCTTTTCTGTTTCCACTGGCGATGAACTTCGGTTCGCTTCTCCTCGGCCTGGTTCTGCTCTCGTTTTTTTCAATCCGCCGGCAGGACCAGCCTTTCCTGTGGTGGCTGTTCGGTACGGGCCTGCTTTACTTCCTCGTCCTTCCTGGCTGGATAGGCGCAGACATGGTGCGGTTCTATTCCGTGCTGGTTCCCCCCGCCGCAATCCTGTCAGCAAGATTTTTGACCGAGAACGAAAAATCGTTTTCCAAGGTGCTCGTGGTCTCTTCAGCCGCAGTCTTCGCGGCACTCTTTGCCGGCATAAACGCCGCTTTTCCGTTCCCAGAACAGAACTGGTACAACGTAAGCCTCACCTGCATCGGCTCGCGGATAAGCTTTCCCGCAATCGGCTTTGCCGTCCTGTTCGCCGCCATTCCCCTAGCGATGTGCCTTAGCCGCGTTATGAAAAGGAGGCCGCTTCATCCGTTCGCGTTCCAGTTCTTTCTGTCGGTTTCCCTCGGTTTCGGCATCTTCTTCGCTGCTGCGCCGCTTCTGCAGCCGGACTATTCCCTTGCGGTGGCCGCGATGAATTCTCATATTGCAAGCAGTCCGCCTGCAGGGACGCTGTTCGTGTGGAACAGCGCGGCGGCGTATTACGCTGGTTACGACCATTCTTTTTATGACTGGGACTCGCCTGAAGCGCGGTCTTATGCTTCGCTTGCAGGCTTTTTGGAATCCAGGGAATACCTCGATGCAAGCGTAACCCCTCCCGGGCAGCTGGATGCGCGTCTTGCGCGGGGCGGAACCGTCGTCCTCCTCGAATACCCGGTGAAATACGTGATGCAAAATCCTGCCCGCGAAACCGCGCTTACGCTTATCCTGAAACGATGCAGGCAAGAATTCGGCTACGACCCGTCCGGCGACGCCAAAGTCGCTATTTTCCGCTGCTGAGCCAGCGCATAATCCTTTCCAGCTTGTATCTTGCTATGTTCGAAAGAAACTCCAAGCCAAGGCTCATGTTGTAATTGGAAAGTCCGCTCTGCCGGTTGTAAAACACGGTCGGAAGTTCGACCCACTTGGCGCCGGTGTCTTTGGCATGAAGTGCGATTTGGGAGTCTATGAACCAGTCGTCGGCCGTAAGCTGCGCAGTTGAATAGAATCTGCGCGTCATTATCTTGGGACAACCGTTGACGTCCTCAAAATCGACTCCGAAGCACAGCCGAAACAAGTTGTTGAACACGAAGGACTGCATCTTGCGTGAAAAGCCGTCGAAACGCTTGATGCGGCGTATCTTTGCGATATCGAGGTTGCCGTCCTTCAGCGCGCGAAAGACCTTGTAGAACATTTCTGGCTTTATCTGCAGGTCGCCCCAGCCCCACCCTAGGTATTTTCCCCTGCACGTGGCCAGGCCTTTGCGCACGCCGTAGCCATAGCCCAGGTTCTTGTCAATTAGGACCAGGCGCGCGTGTCGGTTCCTTTTCGCAATCCTGAGGAGTTTTTCCCTCGTGCCGTCAGTCGAGCCGTTTTCAACGCACACCAGTTCGTAGTCGACCCCGCGCGAGCCGAAAAGCTTAGAAAGCGAGCCGACTGCCTTTTCCACGTTGCCTTCCTCGTTGTAGAACGGAAGCACTATTGACAGTTCGACCAAAAAAACACCTTGTAGGGTTTGGAAATCGTTTGGAAGTTTATACGCCAGGCTGGTTAAAATAGTTTTGATGCGCCCGCTGAATAGTCGACGTCGGTCCACTTCTTTTTCTTGAAGTCGTATTTTCGTATTACCTTCGCGGGAATCCCGGCCGCGACCGAGAAGGGCGGAACGTTCTTTGTCACTACCGAGCCGGCGGCGACGACTGCGTTTTCGCCTATCCTTACTCCGGGAAGGATTACGGAATTGATGCCTAGCCAGGCGCCGTCACCTATGTATACTGCGGCCTTACTTTTCAAGGGCTGGACGTTTATCGACAGGGAAACATCTTCGTAACCATGGATGGAGTCGGTAATGAACACGCGCGGCGCAATGAGGACGTCATTGCCTATTTCTATTCTACGCGAACCCGAAATTATTGAAAACGCGCCTATGGTGGTGCGGTTGCCTATCCTGATTTCCGGCATGTACTGCTCGTCGGCGTATTCGGTTACCGTTTGTATCCAGCAGTATGGCCCGATTCCCACCTGTTCGCCGACCGAAACGTTTTCGCAATTCTTAAGAATCGCGCTCGGCACTATGAGCGAGCCCTTGCCGAACCGCGCAAACCGCCGCTTCTGGAAAAACGTGTAAAGCACGGTGCGCGCCCACTCCCATTTTTCGAAAAAGCCCATATTTGTTCATCCCGCCGTTTGTTCAAATTCGTCCATCCTGCTTTACCGGCTTATTTGTTATCTCCCTGGCAAACTTTAGTTCCTCCGCGCCTATTGCTTCCGTCAGGAGCAACGCTGCGCCATAACCTGCGCACCCCGCGACGAAAGCAAACGGCGCGCCGAAATCCTGGAGCGCTGCGACAACGACGAACATCAGAGTGCCTGACAATAAAACGGTTGCTAGGAAGCCCAAGTTCATCTGTGCCTTTGCAGACAGCGCATACAACCCGCCTATGGCTCCGGCCGTTTCCACTAACAATGCGGCAACGGCCGCTCCAGCGGGCCCAAATCGGGGTATGAGTGCGACGTTCAGCGGCAGGCTCAGAAGCGCCATGACGCCAACGATTTTCATTGCCGTTCCCTGTCGATCCGACGACAACAGTATGGTTGTAATCATTATGTTTAGGCTTAGCGGTATAAGCATGAATGCAAGGATGGAAAGGGGTGCTATCGACGCCGTATAGGCCGCGCCGAATACGGCAATGACGAGCATTTTCGAAAACGCAAAGAAGCCAAGGGCTACGGGCAGCATCGCGATGAGGACCAACTTAAGCCATTTCTCCGCGCTTTTTGCGAACTTTTTGGCGTTGTTGAAAAGCGGGGCAATGGTCGGTAACACGGACGTGGCCAGTGCGTTGGGCAGGATGGTCGAATAGAACACTAGCGTATATGCCGGGTAATACGCGCCAACTGCGGCCTCGCCTTTAATCCAGGAAAGAACGACTATGTTGAACCGCGTATACGCCATTACGAATACCGTTGAAAGCGCTATGGGTATTCCTTGCCGCAAAAGCCTTTTCCAAACCTGCAGGTCTGCGGTCAACTCCGGAGATGCGAACTTCCTGGAAATTATTACCGTAACGGCCAGCCCTACTATGGACGCCCCAAGGTAGGCCCATGCAAACCAAAACGCGTTTGAATTACTTCCGGCCAGTATGAACAGGATTCCCGTGGAAACTGCGGTTACTAGTGATATTAGGGAAAAATAATCCAGCCGCGCATGGGCGAGCGGCAGAGCTTGTATGGCATTTGCAATTCCTCCCGCCAGTAGCGTTAACGCTACGACGGCTACTACGGGAAAGGTTTCCATTGACGACGACAGATAAGACGCAGCTACGCAAGCGACTACTGCCAACGCCCCCGCCAGGGCCTTCAGAGAAATTGCGTTGCCCAGCAGTTCATTTGCCATTTCCTTTCTGCGGGAAATTTCTCGCACTAAAATAGCATTAATTCCCAAATCGGTTACGACCGAAAAAATCGCCGCGAAGGAGATGGCCAGCGTGTAGCGTCCGTACTCCTCCAGGTTCAGAGCACGTGCAGCATAGGCCATGACCGCCAGATTTATCAGCGCAACGAGTACCGAACCTATGGTCATGGCGAGGGCGTTTTTGGCGATTTTTCTGGAGTTGTTCATCGTTCACGCGCCACCCAGGATTTTAATGAAAACGGATGGGTTTCGTACAAGCTGTTCTATGAGGAACCAGGGGGGGTTATTCCAGAACGCGGGATAAAATACCGCCGCCTGCATGTTGATTATGGTGGCCATAATTGCCGCGGCTAGGAACCATTTCTCTTTGGAAAGGAGTTTGTGGTCGGAAATCCACTGCGCAAGGGGAACCGCGGCCAGCGAAATCAGCGGCACCAAATAGCGGGCCGAAAAGCCGCCCGACTTCAATCCGTAGAAACTAATCACCCACACCGCATAGTAGGCTAAGCAGGGCCCGCCTACCAAAACCGCCAAGTCCTTCCGCTTCTTGTAAAGACCTGTGAAACCAAAAAACGCGAAGATAAGCACTGGCGCCACGAGCAAGATTCCTCGGTCCCCTGAAATCAACAGCCCGACGGCGTTTTCCAGCGGGTTCTCTGAAAACAAAAAGTCCAGGCCTGTCTTGAACGGATTTCCGTACATGTGCCCGTTGTAACACAAGTCCGCGAAAGCGAACACCGCGCCACCAGCGGCGAAGGCGGTAGTCTCTTGGAAGTTCTTTCTCAGCAGATACGCCAATCCGAATCCCGCGACGACTATTGCGAAAACTGGTTTGGTGAGGATGCCGTATCCAAGCACCAGGCCTGCCAAAAAAGGCTTGTCTTCTATGAAGAGATAAATTCCCGCCGCGGTGATTGCAAATAGGTATGGTTCGGCAAAAAACGTTCCCGAATAGTGCCATATTGGCGTACAGAGCGCGATTATCGCCGTAGAAACCACCGCGGGTTTTTTTCCGAATTTCTTGGCCAAGCCCATGTAGAGAATCAGCAGGCCTAAAAGCACGGTTATTTTCGTCAGCACCATCGCGCCGGTTTCAAAAAGGCAGGAGTCCGCCAATGGCCAAATGAAAAAAGACACAAAAAGCGGCATGCCCGGTTGATGCGTGGGCTGGAACAGTATGGGTCGTGGAAGGTATGTTCCGGCAAATCGTTGCCCGGCGGCGCAGGTTCCGTTGAGGTATACTCCGTCGTGGTCGTTTTTCAGCCAGACGTCGTGATCCTTGGCTATGCTGTGCGTCATTATCAGGTAGTGCGGCTCGTCACCGGAAAGAACCTGCGGCAAGCCGAGATATACTCCGGTAATGTGTGTGTTTGTCTCGTCCATTGAATACTGGACGAACATTGGCGTAACGTACGCCAAAAGCACCGCAATGACCAGGATTTTTTCAAGTTCCATTTTCCAATCCGTTACCCGTTAGTGGAAAGACCAACAAAAAGTCTTAAATCTCGCAGGATATTAGATTGAATTGCCTAGCTTTATTTAAACTCTTGGCGGGAGTGCATATCTTGGAACTCAGCGTCGTAATTCCGGCTTTCAACGAAGAACGGGGCATTGGCGCCACTCTTGACGAACTCAAGGCCGTCCTGAAATCTATGGCGGGTTCAAGCGAGATAATCCTC
>CAYVQS010000032.1:0-1067 GCA_964453195.1 Microcaldota archaeon
TGCGCGGTACGCTGTTCTGGCGATGCTGAAGGTTCTTTCGGAGGCCTTCACTTTCTTGTGTCCGAAAATCTCGGTGCGTGAAAACCGGTCATCTAGAAGTTCCCGCAGTTCCGCCGCAGTATATTCCTTGAAATGAAAAGGATTATGCGGCTTTTCGCTGTTGGGCGAAGTCAGCGTCTTGTTCGGCGTAGAAATGACTGCGACTCCGCCCGGCTTGAGTACGCGCCTTATTTCGTCAAGCACTTTTTCTCCGTGCTCGACGTGCTCGAGCCCTTCGAGGCAGATTACTGCGTCAAAAGAGCCGTTGGCGAATTTCAGCGACTCGGCATTGCCGCGGACTACTACTGCGTCGTGCCTCGCGTGCTTCTTCGCAAGTTCAACGGCTTCGCGCGAATTGTCCACTGCCGTGATTTTTTCCGCGTTGGAAAGGATCTTCGTTCCGTGCCCCGGTCCGCAGCACAGGTCGAGGACGTGCGCGGTTTTTCCCGCGGTTCCTATTGCCCTGTTTGCAAACTCGTATCGTGCGCAGCTGTCCTCAAAGTGCGGGTCCCTTTTCCACGGAACCGAGCGCTCGTCAAAACCGCGTCTTGCCATGAAGTTGTCTTGAATTTTCCGGTTTAAAATGGTTGTTCACCGGCGTCTACTTTTCGTGCCGCAATCGAAAGTAATATTTTACCTCGTTTGGTAATTTTGGAATAGGTGGTTTTGCATGGCTGCTGTTGAAGAGGCGCTGGTTTTCAGGGACTGGAAGCAGGCGCTGAAGTTCTTCGCGTTGTTTTCCGTGCTTGGGCTTTGCATGGACTTCGTCACCGGCGCCGCGATTGCCGGCCTGTCGGGCCGCACGTTCTGGCTCTATCCCGACTCGTCCCTCGTGTTCACGCACCCCGTCGCCGCGCCCCTGTGGGGGTTTTTCGGAATGGTGTTTGTCGGGGTCTACTACTATTACAGGTGAATTGTGCAAAATGATTGAAGTCGAACTCCGCGCAAAAGCGGACCTGGGCGTCGTAGAAAAGCGCCTCAAGGCGCTGGGGGCCAAGTTCGCCGGCGCCAAGCGCGACGTCGACTCG